>CAYZQX010000168.1:0-8257 GCA_964480615.1 uncultured Chitinophagales bacterium
GTTTTCATATGTCCGTATACAAAACACATAATCATAGTCCAATAACAGCATATACCTGGGGGCGAACTATACGCCAAACCGCTTTACTTATTACACCCTTTTTGTAAATGAATAATTGCTCCTAAATTCAATATTTCTTAAAGATTAAAATAGGTAATTTGTAATAAGCTAATACCAACCGATATATAGTAAACTGTCAAAAACAGTTGTACCTACAATGCCTTATGATTGAAAATTTAATTATTGAATACATAACTATTTCATTGATTAGAATTATATTGTAAATTTATATAAATAAATAATTGGGTGTTGCTTTTTTTTTAGAAAAAATAACCATTGAGTTTTCAATCCACAGATTGAAGAGCTAATTAGGGCTTGCTAAATAACTCTAAAATCTTTTATTGTAATAGGTTCTAGCCATTATAAGTAAATAGAATTTTCACACAAATTTTTGGGTTTCAGTAACAAAGCTTGCATCATCTATATGCGATGTGATCGCATATTTCTTGCTCTTTCAAGTTGTATTCGCGATAGGGATAGACGCGAAAAGCCCACAGCGAGGCACGAGCGAGGACTTGTAGCAAATAGCCCGGGCCGCAGGCATCGCCATAATCGCAAACTTATGAGTCATTTAGCAAGCCCTATTGTAATAACACATCTTCATAAATGGATGTAAGCTACGCCCAGGCTATTTCTTGAACTGCTAGGTCCTCAAAATTCCTAAAATAAAAAAGCTGCATCGCCTAGTGGTCGGATGCAGCCTTATATAGAATAAATAATAGGTTTCTAATGAATCAAAACAATATTAATTGTTTTTCTTTTTTGGGGAGATAAATACGAACATTCGCTTTCCTTCGAGCTGTGGCATTTGTTCTATATTTCCAAATTCTTTTAATCGCTCAACAAATTTAAGCAAAAGAATTTCACCTTGCTCCTTAAATACGATGGCGCGTCCTTTGAAGTGCACATAGGCTTTGACCTTAGCGCCTTCTTGCAAAAATTTTTCGGCATGTTTTGCTTTGAAATCGAAATCATGGTCATCCGTTTGCGAAGAGAATCTTATTTCCTTGAGCACCTGCTTTACTTGCTTGGCCTTCAGTTCTTTTTCTTTTTTCTTCTTGTCGTACAGATACTTCTGATAGTTCATTATCTTACACACCGGCGGGTCAGCCTGCGGGGATATTTCCACTAGATCCATCTCCATCTCCTCGGCCATCGCCAATGCTTCGGAGGTGCTATAGATCCCTGCCTCTAACTCATCGCCTACTAATCTCACTTTTAGAGATTGAATTTCACGGTTAATCCTGTTTGGATTTTGTTTTACTGGTCTTTGAAATCTTCTTGGTTGCAATTATATTTTTTATTTAACGGGGTAAAATTAACTTTTTTTTGACAAATAGGGAAGACTAATAAAAATTAGTTTCCAATATTGCGATTCAATACCTCCTCTTTGATCATGGCAATAAATGCCTCAATGCTCATAAGACCCATGTCACCCTTGCCTTTACGGCGTATGGAAACCATTCCTGCCTCGGCTTCCTTATCTCCTACTACGAGCATATATGGTATGCGAGCGATCTCTGCATCGCGAATTTTCTTGCCTATTTTTTCGGCGCGATCATCGAGCTCTACACGTATGCCCGCTTTTTTCAAGGCAGCATAAAAATCATTGCAGAAAGGCATTACCTTATCGCTGATAGGCAGTATGGCCGCTTGGCGTGGTGCCAACCAGGTAGGGAAGTTGCCTGCAAAATGTTCGATCAGGAAGCCGATAAATCGCTCGTGTGTCCCTAAGGGCGCACGGTGAATGATCAGTGGAATCTCAGGCTGATTTTCCTTATTGGTAAAACTGAGATTGAAACGGCGACTCTGTGCAAAATCCACCTGATTCGTAGCTAAGGTAAACTCTCGGCCTATGGCACTCCATATTTGAACATCAATCTTAGGGCCATAGAAAGCGGCCTCATCAGGAACTTCCTTGTAAGGTATGCCCGAAGACAGCAGCACATTGCGCACTAGGTTTTCAGTCTCTAGCCACAACTCTGGCTCATTGACATATTTTTGACCCAGCTTACTAGGCTCGTGTTTGCTGAATCGCATCACATATTTATCCACCCCAAATATTTTAAAATATTTGAGATACATATCATTCACGGCCCTAAATTCCTGTTCAAACTGTTCTTCGGTACAATAAATGTGGGCATCGTTCATGTGTAGGCAACGCACCCTCATAAGCCCAAAAAGTGAACCGCTATCCTCATAGCGATAACAAGTGCCATACTCTGCTAAGCGCAAGGGCATATCGCGGTAAGACTTAGGCTCCGCACCAAATATTTTATGGTGATGTGGACAGTTCATCGCCTTGAGATAATACTTGCCACCATCCATTTCCATAGGTGGGAACATGCCATCCTCGTAATAGGGCAAGTGGCCACTGCGCAAGTAGAGGGCATCTTTCGCTATATGTGGTGTAACTACACGCTTATAGCCCGCTGCCTCCTCGGTCTCCTTGGCGAGCTTTTCCAGTTCCTCGATAATGATTGTGCCATTGGGAAGCCATAAGGGCAAGCCCTGCCCCACCTCATCATCGAAGGTGTATATGCTCATTTCCTTCCCTATCTTTCTATGATCGCGCTTCTTAGCCTCTTCGATCATCGTTACGTATTCATCTAACTCTTTTTGAGAAGGGAAACTGACTCCATATAGCCTGGTGAGTTGTTTGTTTTTCTCATTGCCACGCCAGTAAGCACCAGCGATACTAGTCATCTTTATGGCCTTGATCTTACTGGTGTCGGGAAGATGTGGGCCACGACATAGGTCGGTAAAATTCCCCTGAGTATAAAATGTGATTTTGCCATCCTCCAGGTCTTGAAGGAGGTCCAACTTATAAGGGTCATTTTTCTCAGTAAAAAAGGCGATAGCCTCAGCCTTACTGACTTCCTTGCGCTGATAGGCTGAATTGAGTTTTACCAACTCATTCATTTTTTTCTCTATGGCTAGGAGATCTTCCTCCGTTATATTCACATCCCCTAAGTCCACATCGTAATAAAAACCTGTTTCGATGGGAGGGCCTATACCGAATTTAGTACCTGGGTATAAGGATTCGAGTGCCTCTGCCATCAGATGGGCTGTGCTGTGCCAAAATGTAGATTTTCCAGCCGCATCTTCCCACGTGTTTAACTTAATTGTACAATCCGCAAGTATTGGACGGCTAGCGTCCCAAGTCTCTTCATTGATCTGTGCCGATAGCACTTTTTGCGCTAATCCTTTGCTAATGGAACTTGCTATATCCATCGCTGTTGTACCCGCTTCATACTGTCTTACCTGACCATCAGGAAAACTTACATTTATCATCATATCTAATCTTACTTTTCGTTATTTGTTGATTGTAATGGCTTATTATTGGCTTTAATTCTTTTAAGACCTGCTTGAGCTAACTCATAATCTTGCTTGAATACAAGTGCTTGCTCATAGTCCTTAATCGCTAAGGAAAAGTTACCCGCTTGCTCCTCACACAATCCGCGCATATAATAAGCCTCGGGATATGCTGCATAAGTGGCTATGGCGATTTCAAAATGTTTGATGGCAAGCTCTAATGAATCTTCCTTATGGTATATATAGCCTAAGTTATACCATGCAAAGCGCTGATTTTTATCTCTCGATATCAATTGCTTGTAATGCGATTTTGCCTGCTTATAATTACCATCAGATTGATACAGCATGGCAAGTGCATAAAGTGCTTCGGTCCCTTGCTTGTCCTGCGCAATTGCATTTTGATAATAATCTTCTGCTCTCTTTTTATTCGTGGACTCATACCACTTTCCCAAGAGTATTTTAGCATCATAGTAATCAGGGTCTATGCTCAGCACTTTTTCTAATAAAGTAATGGCATCTTTATCGCGCCCTATCTCCTTAGCTAATAATCCATTGTAAAAAAAAGCTGGCGCATAAGGTGGATTGATCAGCGAAGCTTTGTTCAGACTTAGCTTGGCATCCTCGTATTTTTTGAGATAAAAGAGTAGCTTGCCTCTTTCGGTGAGTAGTGAAGCACTCTCAGGCAGGATCTTGAGTGCATCATCCACCAGTCCCATCGCCGACTGTCCATCATCTTCCTCCATATAATACTTAATCCCTAATAAGTAAGCAGCAGTATCACTAGGCTGTAACCTCATATATTTATACAGATCTAAATAGGCGGAATCGCTATTGCCAATACTCCTATATAAATGGGATCGGTTATAATAAAAAGCTGGATTCTCAGGGTTTTTAATAATCTCATCAGTTAGCTTTTGGATCTGAATACGCACCTTGTCTTGTCCCAGTATTTCCTTGTCAGTCAATGATTCCATTGCGGTGGCTGTTCCCTCAGTTTCTACAGAAACACGGGTATAGAAATAATAGCCTACCCCTAAGAGTAGTAAGCAAATGATTATCCCTAAGAAAAGCCATTTTTTTGACATAGTGTGCAAAAATAGGCAAAATTAATAAGCTCTACTAAAATGACCTAAGTGCGCAAGTTCAGCAATCAAAAAATATTCGATTAGATACTAAGCACTGGACTATAAACCCTTCTAATTTTTTTAAATAGGGCTTGCTCAATCACTCAAAATAATAAAGCTTTTTTTGGCGATGCCTTAGAGGCCCGGGCTATACAGGGCTGCGCTGACGCTCCGGTCTGCTCATAGAGGATCAAACATCGTAGATCCATCTTCACCATCTGTAGTAGGCTATCCTAGTACCTATCCTCCTACCATGGCCTACCGAACCGACCCTCTATGAACAGACTAAACCCCTCCTATCCCTATCGCGTAATTTCAATATATACAAATTGCCTCCCCATTCTTTCTCACCTAAAATTGCACTCATTGGATTTGGTAGAGTAGCTCAAGCCCTATTTGATGCACTTAATGCTGCTGGCTTGCCTATCTCTCAAGTCTATAATCGCAGTCCTATCTCCCCCCGAAATCATCTGTGAGCATCCTCATACCTAATTTATCCACGATATCCGAAATCTATATCCCGAGCTCGACCTCATCATCATAGCCATAAAAGACTATGACATAGGCGACATAGCCACTTCCCTTCCTCCACATTCTGGTCTAGTAGTCCACACCTCGGGTACGGTATCGGGTCTTATACTTCGTAAATTTCACCGATACGGAGTTTAGTGTCCCCTCCAGAGCTTCCCCTCTGGTACCAAAATAGAATTTCTAACTGCACTCTTCTGCATAGATGCTAATACAGAATCTGATAAAAAAATACTCACCGATCTGGCAACAAAACTTTGCAGCACTGCATTTTTTATCAATGAAACCGAAAGACAAAAACTACACATAGCCGCGGTATTTATCAATAATTTTACCAATCACTGCATCACCATCGCCCACCAATACACCCAAGCCCATTCATTGCCATTCGAGTTATTACAACCTCTATTAATAAACACCCTCACCACCATTAGTAAATCTGATGATAAAGCCATACAACCAGGCCCGCCCGCAGAAATGATATAGAGACCTTGAATCTGCATTTGAAACTACAACAAGACCATCCCCACTGGGAAAAAATTTATGCCGCTATCAACCATAGTATTCGGGTTATGTATGATTGAATGGTTGCTAATGGTATCTTTTTCATTACTTATCTGCAAAATATACCTACAAATTATAGAATCATCAGGTAAACTCTTATTAAAAAAATGATCATTCAAAGTCAGGTTTAATTAATATTATAGTTTGTAGAGTGGCCACCAAAAGCGTAGATGGCACCAAAGATCCAACTAAAAGCAGCAAATCATTGGTATATTTTTCTCAAACTGTACGATCAGAACTAGATATTGAAGGATAAGAAATATAAGATATAAAAAAATAATTTATGCTTACCTTTACGGTCAAAATTATTTTTCAGATTACATTGAGCAATTATGGAAAAAGCAAATCTATTCGAATACTTAACAAAACTACTACCCGGCGCGTTGCTCACATTTTTACTTGCTCATCTATTAGGGTTGGAGTCTTATCTGGATTTTGCTACCAACCCTGTAATATCTGGTCTCATCCTTTTACTATTTGGATTTTACATGGGTGAATTGCTAAGCATCGGAGGAGCAAAACTCGAAGAAGAGATAGACAAGATATGCAAAGCAGAACATCCATTAATAAAAATTGTGGAAGGCACTGAAAAAAATGCAGATCCCGATCAACCAAATGCTGATGGGAAATACACTAAACTTGTCAAACACTTTGAACAAAACGTACCAGTTGACGGGGATAATGAAATGAAAAGAGATGTGTATAACACCCTTTTTTACAAAGCTAAATCGTACGTATATAGCCAAGGCAATTCGGATAGACTAATTAATATTTCTACTCAAGCTACTTTTTACAGAAATATGGTATTTTTGTTCTTAACTACTTTTTTAAGTTTACTCGTTTATTCTATCCTAAAAATATTTGCAATACTAAAACATTGCAATTGTTATGATATGCAATATATCAAAAATGACAAGGATCTAACAAACATAGTCACATTTTGTTTTTTGTGTTTGATAATGATTTTTATAAGCAGGTATCTTTCGCAGAGACTTTATAAAAAGTGGTTTAAAGAAGTACTCATGGCCTGCGAAGTAATTTTATATTTAAAATAATTTCTAAATTCGATACTATGGTATTACCAGCACTTACAGAAAATCCTAATTCCAAAACTACTCAGAACGACCCTGGTTATTTTGCATCCTATTTGAACATGGCCATGCACAATCTATTTATCACAATAGAAGATATAAATAATCGAAGTGGATTTAACACTTCCGTTTCTGAAGAAGCAAATATTTTGGATTTTCCCTTTCTAAAATTTCTAAATTCTACTCCTAATGATGCCCTTCGAATGCAAAGGATTATACATCATTTAGAAAAAGCTTTTCCCATCCTAAGCATCTTGGTAAAGAAACAATCTGATAAGTCCAACTATCAGGCCAATCTAAGAAACCAAAATCAGGACAAAAAAGTCCATGAAACCGTGACAGGGAAAGAATTTTATCGACAATTAGAATTTATGATTAATGAACTCAATGCGTATAGAAATCAATATGCTCATCGAGTGAGAACTGAACATGAGTTTAAGCCTGAGCTAGTAAATAAACTCAATCATATTTTCGAGTGGAATAGAAGGGTGATTATGGAGCGAAAAGGCTATAAATCTGACGAAGTGAAGCATCTCGTACCCTTTGATAAAAATAATAATAAATATACTGATGGCCTTAGAGAATATGCAAAATATTTTAAATATGGATTTAGAGATACAAATAAATCTGAACTGAGCCAAAATGGTCTTATTTTCTTAACATGCTTATTCCTAGAACCCAAATACATAACTCTATTCATAAAAAAAATAAAGGGATTCAAACATTCTACTGGCAGAAAATTTCAGGCAACAATTGATATTTTTTCTACCAATACGATCAAGATTCCACTCCCTAGACTAGAAAGTCAATATACTGAATCTTCATTACCTATGATCATCTTAAATCACCTGATGGCATGTCCTATCCCGCTCCATAAAGTCTTACCTCCTGATAAGCAACAAATATTTAAGAATATAGAGGGAGAAATTTGGGAAGATGACCAAAATAAAGATTTGTATTTCACCGCCATTCAAGACTTGAGAAAATCAGAAAAAAGATTCACCGATCTGATTCTGAGATATTTTGATTACAATAATTTATTCAATAAGATTCGATTTCAGCTATTCTTAGGTAAATATATTTTTTGTGCTTATGAACAAATGATAGATAACAAAATTGAAATAAGAAGACTGAGTAAAACGATAAAAGGATTTGCTAAAATAAATCAAATCGAAGAATCAGAGATATGGAATCCGATTAAGAAATTAACACATGAGATCCCTCACGATAGTACCGAAGTTTATATAACTGATTCTGAACCACGCTATTATCGCTCGAAAGGAAATGTTTTTTTGAAGTTAGTAGATCCGCCACAAGGAAATGCTGATCCTATATCTCCGTGGCCAGAAATGAAGGATAAAATGATAAAAGACATACGTGTGCGAGTGCCAAAGTACAATACCATGCAAAATGATATAATAGTTTTGTCCGAGAGAGAACTGTTACCTTTAGGGCTATTATACTTCCTAAAAAAAGATGAAAATATTATTTCTGGTACGATCGAACAATTCACATCGAATTATCTCTACTTTGTCACATTAGATGTTGATAACATTTTCATTATAAGTATTTGAT
>CAYZQX010000169.1:0-4528 GCA_964480615.1 uncultured Chitinophagales bacterium
GTACGGTTCTGTGAGAGGCTTGCGGGTGAGATTCCCGCTTGCCTACTCGGTCTTTAATTAGACTCTGGACAATGGATTATGGACACTAGACATTAATTGGTTACTGTTACAAACATCAGTATTTAGCAATGAATTATTTTTCGATATAGATTATAATTTCCCCTGGCAAAAAATTAAATGGAGGATCTCAGTTCCTTGATCTTTTCCTTTAGCCAATTGAGATTAGCAACTGCTGAATTGTTTTCAATTTTTGATTCTATGTTTTGTAAGTCTTTTTCGTTTTTTTGTTTCGTTTGATAAGGCATGGTTTGTTTAATTTTAAAGAGTTGTAACGCGAAATTGAAGAGGGCGGAATAGCGATGGTGTTTTTGTTCTGAGAGCACGTCATTTCTCTTTAAATATTGTTTTACCGAGAAGAATAAGGACTGGATGGAATTGTCTTCATTGAGATCGTAATAGATTCTTAATAATAAAGATTTGGCATCGAGATTATAGATGATATCGGTATAGCCCACTTCATTGAGTTTGGACAATGCCATATCATAATTATTTTGAGCGTAGTATAGACTTGCCAAGCAAAAATTGGAAGCGTTTTCTCGGTTAGATTCAGGTAAATAAGGTTTGTAATTGTGAATAAAATCTTCAACCCAATCGAACTCTTTAGCGCGGATACACAAGGCTACGATGTTTTTAAAATGCTGCTCTGGCAGGCTATTATTTTCGATTATAAGTTCTTTTTCCAGTAACAGTTTCATAATATTAATGCCATCATTTAAAAAATATTCTTGTCCCATATTGATTTTCCTTGTGCAAAAATTGTAGAGATGCAGATACACATCTTTTTCATCTTCAGGAGGCAAAAGCGAGGAATGTTTTTTAGCATATTCTAGGAGGTTGTAGTAGTGATCTAATTTATTGGGTTCCTGAACGGTTTTATAAATATTATAGTAAATATATACCGCTGGGATATTGATGTACAAGCTAATATTTTCTTCAATATGATTCAGTGATTCATTGACCATATTGAGCGTATAATTGGTCCTAAAAAATTGTGAGCGATTAATCATTTCAGCAGCATTTTTTAATTTTTCACTCATATAAAATAAATCCAAATTGTTCATGCCTTCTTGTAAGTTTTCGGTTGCTTTATACATCTCAATATTAATGGCTTCGAGGTAAGCTTGGTTATTGAGGTAGTATTCTTGTAAGTGGTAACTACTATCTCGATAGGGATTAGATTGATTGATTTTTTTTGCTTCTTTCATTATGCGCTCGAATCGCTCAGGGAGGTGGCTCAGCCTAAGCTTTTTAAGGGTTAATAATTTTTCTTGCATTATTTCAGCCCTCATTTGTTCAATGGCCATAAATTCATCTACGAGCAGCAAAGTGTTAGAAAACAAGTATTTTAGTTTAGTGCTGTCAAACTGATGCGGACCGCCCATTGCCTCTACAATTTTATTGGTTTCAATCATCTTAGTCGGAAAATTGGGAAAAAGGCTGGATAAATAGCCTACAAATAGTTTTATTTCTTTATTTTTGTTGTGATAAGGCGAATCTGCAAATTCTTTAAAACGGGTCATCATTTTGCGATCCATTTTTTGACATATTCCAAAAATTTGACTGACTGTCATCTTAATTAATTTATGACCTAAAATTAATATAAATTATTGAGAATCAATACGGTCAATAAAAATTATTGAGAATAATTTCCGACAATGGCCTTAAATTGTACCATATATTAGGGTAAAATGTTTAGATTTTTGTATTGCAATGAGTGGAAACACCAAAAAAACAACGAATGCTATGAATAAATTAATTACGATAATGGCCCTTTTTGGGATATTGTTATTCGGTCACACAGTGTCAGCTTGCGAGATCGGCAACGTAGTGGTAACACAGTTACCTTGTAGCAATACAGGCAATTTTGCGGTACAAATTGATTTTGAGTATGCCGATGGAGGACCGAATGGTTTTTGGGTGACAGGAGGTGGCTGGAATCATGGTAATTTTTTATATCAAAATCTTCCTATCACGATAGATGGTTTGCCTGGAGATGGCAGCAGTTTTTGGGAGTTTGTAGTGACGGATGTCGCTAATGAAGCCTGTTCTAATTATGCTTTGTTAGGTGTAGTAGATTGTACACCTAATGAGCCCTGCTCCATCTATGACCTTGCAGCGTCAGCAAGTTGTGAAGGTGCTAATGCATTTGCAGGATACACATTTGGCTTTGCTAATAATACCGCTGATAACTATGCCATATATGCCAATACAACACAATTAGCCGTCGTACCATTTGCGCAGCAAGGTGAATGGGTAGCTATACCAAGCGAATTTCAAGGACAAACCATCAATTTTGCTGTAATAGAAGAAAATAACAGTCCTTGTAATGATGTTATTAGCATTGAAGTTCCTAATTGTACTGTAGGTGCAGTATGTAGTATTACCAATGTAGTAGCCTCTACTACTGAATGTGTTAATGGTCAATATTATGTAGATATTTCTTTTGCCGCTACTAATACTTCTGGTTCTTACTTGATCTATGGAGGTGGAGTAACCTATGGAACTTTCTCACCCAATACTTCTAATAATGCCATTCATATAGGTCCGCTAAGCTCTAATAATACCAATCAATTAGAATTTGTGGTAGCCGATGCACAAAATACGCTTTGCCATAGTGTAGCAATAGGTGTGGTTACCCCTAGCTGTACCACCACAACTGAATGTCATATCTATGACCTTACAGCCACAGCATCTTGCGATGGTGAGGCTGCTTACATCAATTACAATTTCTTACACAGTGGCACTACCAACTCTTATTATGAGTTATACATCAATGACCACTACTTAACCTATATTCCATTTAACCAGCAAGGGGAATGGATACAAGTGCCCGCTGACTTCGAAGGACAAACTGTCAATTTCTATGTGAGTGAAAATGACAATTTCGCTTGTCACGATGTAGTGAGTGTTGCCATTCCTAGCTGTCCTACTAGCACAGGAGATTGTAGCATTACCAATGTAGTAGCTACAGCCACTGATTGTGTGGATGGACAGTTTTATGTGCATTTAAGTTTTAGTGCAATAAACACTTCAGGCACCTATACAGTGTTTGGCAATGGTGCTACCTATGGCACTTATACAATGAATAGCAATAGTAATGTGATAGAAATTGGTCCTATAGCAGCAACAAGTGCTGCACAACTTGAGTTCATTATTGAAGATGCTCAGAATGAAGCTTGCCATAACTACGATCTATTACCTATGCCAGTTTGTGGTACTAATACGGAATGTCATATCTATGACCTTACAGCCACAGCCTCTTGCGACGGAAATGCTGCTTATATCAATTACAATTTCTTACACAGTGGCACTACCAACTCTTATTATGAGTTATACATCAATGACCACTACTTAACCTATATTCCATTTAACCAGCAAGGGGAATGGATACAAGTGCCCGCTGACTTCGAAGGACAAACTGTCAATTTCTATGTGAGTGAAAATGACAATTTCGCTTGTCACGATGTAGTGAGTGTTGCCATTCCTAGCTGTCCTACTAGCACAGGAGATTGTAGCATTACCAATGTAGTAGCTACAGCCACTGATTGTGTGGATGGACAGTTTTATGTGCATTTAAGTTTTAGTGCAATAAACACTTCAGGCACCTATACAGTGTTTGGCAATGGTGCTACCTATGGCACTTATACAATGAATAGCAATAGTAATGTGATAGAAATTGGTCCTATAGCAGCAACAAGTGCTGCACAACTTGAGTTCATTATTGAAGATGCTCAGAATGAAGCTTGCCATAACTACGATCTATTACCTATGCCAGTTTGTGGTACTAATACGGAATGTCATATCTATGACCTTACAGCCACAGCCTCTTGCGACGGAAATGCTGCTTATATCAATTACAATTTCTTACACAGTGGCACTACCAACTCTTATTATGAGTTATACATCAATGACCACTACTTAACCTATATTCCATTTAACCAGCAAGGGGAATGGATACAAGTGCCCGCTGACTTCGAAGGACAAACTGTCAATTTCTATGTGAGTGAAAATGACAATTTCGCTTGTCACGATGTAGTGAGTGTTGCCATTCCTAACTGTCCTACAAGCACTGGAGATTGTAGTATTACCAATGTAATAGCAACAACTACGGAGTGTGTGGATGGACAATTTTATGTCGATGTTACATTTTCAGCAGCGAATACCACTGGGGTATATCTGCTGTATGGAGGCGGTATTACTTATGGCACTTTTGCTATTAACAATACAAGCAATACAATACACATAGGTCCATTAACACCTAATGATATGAATCAGATCGAACTAGTGGTCGCCGATGCACAGAATACTGCTTGTCATAGCACCGGAATATTAGTTGAAACTCCTAGTTGTGGCAATACAACTGAATGTCATATCTATGACCTTACGGCCACAGCCTCTTGTGACGGAAATGCGGCTTATATCAATTACAATTTCTTACACAGTGGCACTACCAACTCTTATTATGAGT
>CAYZQX010000169.1:4628-8242 GCA_964480615.1 uncultured Chitinophagales bacterium
TGACAATTTCGCTTGTCACGATGTAGTGAGTGTTGCCATTCCTAACTGTCCTACATCGACAACTAATTGTAGCATTACTAACGTAGTCGCGATGCCAACTGAATGTGTCAATGGACAGTTTTATGTAAATATAAATTTTGCAGCTGCTAATACTACGGGTACAGTAAATATTTTTGGCAATGGAGCGAACTATGGATTTTTTAATACGAATGAACTGCCTATCCAATTAGGCCCATTCTCTAGTAATAACACGGGAGTAATGGAATTCATTATACAAGATTCCCAAATGCAGGATTGTATAAGTGACGTGGTGGTTAATATACCTCAATGTACTACTAATAATTCTTGTCATATTTACGATCTTTGGGCTGAGGCGGATTGTAATATGGAGACTGGATTGGTGACCTTACATTATGGCTTCTTTCATTCCAATGTAACTGGCGATAGCTTTCACATTTTAATCAACAATGAGTCTTATGGTACGTATAATTTTGCAGGACAAAATGAAACTTATAGCATCCTACTAGGCAATGACATGGAAGGCAGCACAATCATATTGCGTATCACTGATTCTTCATTAGAGTCTTGTTATGATGTAGTAGAGGTTGCAATACCCGCTTGTGAGGTAAATACCACCGATAGCTGCTGGATAAGTGGGGTGGAATATGAAACCACCGAATGTGTGGATGGGCTTTATTCTATAGTTGTGAATTTTGTATATGGCAATAACCCAGAAAATAGCGAAGGGTTTGTGATACACGGAGGTGGTGCTGGATTTAATACCATATATGGTACATTTGGATACAATGAATTGCCAGTGACTATTGGACCATTTGAAGCTAGTAGTTCTCCGCTTAATTTTGGAATAAGTGATTTAGGTGTAGATGGATGTGACTCTGATAACTTTAGTGTTCAACCTCCCACTTGTGCTACAATAGGTGATTGCTCAATTACTGGATTGTCAGTTAATTTAGTATGTGATGGTGATAATGCATACATAAATTATAGTTTTAATCATTCTAATACACCAAGCACGAGCTTTAATATATCAGTAAATGGAAATGTGATAGGTTCACATAACTATGAGGAGCCTGGATTCATATATCATCAATTGCTGCCTGCTAATTTACAAGGAATCGGCATGATGATTTCCATAAGTGATTTTGAATCACCTAACTGTGCTGCTTTTGTTCAAACTGTATCTCCCGATTGTACACCAACTAATAATTGTGACATTGCGGAGCTTGTCGCTTCAGCATCTGAATGTGTCGATGGTCAGTTTACAGTGACATTAAATTTTGCCCACGAGAATACCTCAGATCAGTTCACAGTGACTGGAGCAGGCATGAGCTACGGCAGTTTCCCGTATAGCCAATTACCTATAACCTTAGGACCATTTTCAGCGAACAATACAGGTTTTATGACCTTTATTGTTAATGATTTGAATAGTAGCAATTGTGGAGCAGTTGTAACGGTTGCTAATCCTAATTGTAACACTACAAATGAATGTGCAATATACGGTATCAGCACAGAGATTAATTGCGATGGCAATAGTGCTTACTTGCATTTTAACTTGAGCACAAGCGGTCTAACGGGATCAGGTTTTGTAGCCAGTATTAATGGCGTAAATCTTGGAAATTTTGCTTATGGATTAAATAGCTATACATTAAACCTTGGCAATCAGTATGCTGGCCAGTTGGTAGAGCTAACATTGACTGATAATCAGTTTGAAGGGTGTAATAGTACGATCAACTTACAAGTGCCATCTTGCTCTACTGAGCCATTATGTAGTATTACAGGACTTACTGCAAGTGCATCTGATTGTGAAAACGGATTATTTAACGTGTCAATTAATTTTGATCACTCTAATACAGGTACATTATTCCATCTTACATCGGGTAATGGAATTAATTATGGAGTATATAATTACGAAGACCTACCTATTATCGTAGGTCCATTAGAAGGCGATGGATTAACCAACTATGGATTTGAAGTGAGTGATTTTACACATCCTGGTTGTGGTGATTTTGTGGAGATAGAAGCTGTTACTTGTGGCGAGCCAGCAGGATGTAATATCTATAATTTAGCTGCTCAAACTTTTTGTGAAGGAGAATTAGCACATATTGTTTATTCATTTAACTATACAGGTACAGTAGGCGAAAATTTCAATTATTACCTCAATGGTACATTTATGGGTGAAGCAGCATTTGGTCAGTCAACTTATGAAATCACCGTTCCAGCTACTAGTTGGTCAAATACAGTATTGAGTATTCAAGCACAGTTAAATGGTTATGTATGCGGTGCTGAATTAGCAATAACATTGCCTAATTGTAATCAAATCAATGAGTGTTCTATTTTCGATGTGTCAGCCACACCATTAGAATGTAATAATGATGGAAACTACTACATTGAATTAAACTTTGAATACATTAATACCTCAACTCAGTTTACAGTAACTAATGGATTAAATGCTACTTATGGTACATTTTATTATCCTGCACTGCCAATTATTTTAGGACCATTTGTAGGTGATGGTAATACAGCCCACGTTTTTGAAATAGTAGATAGTGTGGAGGATGGATGTGCTGCATCTATTAGTGTAGCAGCCGTAAGTTGTACAGTTCCAACCTGCAATATAAGCGCGATAAGCTATGATAATAGTGGCTGTGATGCAAGTGGCAACTTTAGCACTCAAGTTTTCCTAGAGGTCGAAAATAACAGCTCTACAGGATTTAATTTGTACCTCGAAGGAGAACTCTATGGATCATATCCATATAGCGCCTTGCCAATAAGCATTGAAGGACTAGGTGGCGATGGACTTACCATATACAATGTCTTAGTACAAGACCTTACAGACGAAAATTGTACTGCCTCACTTGAAATTCCTGCCGTGGATTGCCAATGGTCGGATTGTATTATTACTAATCTAAATGCGGATGTGACAGATTGTAACGATGGGGTGTTCCATATAAGTGTTGATTTTGCAGCGGCAAATGTAGGTATGAATGGTTTTACAATCAGTTCCAATCAAGGGATAGGTGGTACATATAGTTATATGGACTTACCGATAGAACTCACTTGGTTAGAATCAACTAACAGTTCACTCACATTAACCGTTACTGATAATGGAAATAGCAATTGCAGCGAGACCATAACCATCGATGGATTGGTATGTGGATCAGCAGTATGGCCAGGAGATGCTAATAATGATGGGGTTGCAAATAATTTTGATGTGTTAGATCTTGGTCTTGTATTTGGATTTGAAGGTGTAGCGAGAGCTAATGCTTCACTTAACTGGGAAGGTCAATGGTGTCTGGATTGGGACGGAAATTTCCTCAATAATGCTAACTATAAGCACGCCGATTGCAATGGCAATGGTGTAGTTGCGGAATCCGATATACAGGCGATTGATCTAAATTATGGTCAAGTACATGGTAAGGGAGAAGCGGAAGCTGATGAGGAAGAGGCACCATTGTTCGTCGATATACCAGAAGGAAATATCCCTGCTGGTACATTATTTGAAGCACCTATCGTATTTGGCACAGTAGAAACACCAGGTGAGAATGTATATGGTATTGCATTTACAATAAATTATGACCCTACAATATTTGAAG
>CAYZQX010000170.1:0-8214 GCA_964480615.1 uncultured Chitinophagales bacterium
TCCCTATCGCTTTTCCACGATTCAAGATTTACGATTCCCGATTTACGACACTGGTGTTGATTGCAATGACTGCATTAAGTCCAATGTCCATTATCCAGTGTCCAGAGTCTAGTTAAATCAACTGCATAAAGTCCAGTGTCTTGTGTCTAGTATCCAGCGTCAGTTAAAAAACCATCTTGGCCAAAACAACACCTAACTAATTGATTATCAATAGGAGCTTTTTACAGTACTACACTACATCTTGTAATTTTCTCCTCTTATGGCAACTGACTTTTTTCATTTTTTCAATCTGCTCAATATTGGCTTAGGTGAATTTGATTTTATATAAGTTTCATCATACTGGAATAGATAACCATCTTCATTTTCTTCAATTACTCCTGCCAGTATATTTTTATAGTAAACATTTGCTTTTTTCATAGCTATTCAGTTAATAAATACAAATTACTACTAATCAAGTCCTAATTGTCCGATTCCGAATTTTTGATGATCACACCCACTGAAGCACCAAATAAGGCAAGGACTTGATTTGCTTTATCTAACCTTACTGACTGCTTGCCATTCTCTAGTTCACGTAAAAAACGCAACCCTACTCCTGCTTTTTCAGCTAATTCCGGTTGTGTAAGTTTTAGATGCTTACGCTTTTCTTTTACAAACTCATCAATTGAAGTATTCATTTTTATACTTTTAAGGGTACAAATAAACCAAAAAAAATGAAATTATACCCTATAGGGTACAGATTAGTAAAATATTATCGAAATATACCCTAAAGGGTACTATTTTGAATTAAAGAGCTGCTTTTTGTAGCATCGCCAAGCCGAAATAGTAACCGATGAAAAGTTTTTTGCAACCACTCCTTCTTTATCTTAAATTTATACTTATTAGCAGGTTAGGCTATGATAAGCCTAATTTACTACCCAATTAAGACATAGTCAGTACCACTGTGTTATAAAAAATGACTCATAGAATAAGGGATGTAACCAAGCTATATAAGCAAAAAAAAAGCACTATATCTCACGACATAGTGCTTTACTATCATTTATTCTATCCTATCTTAATTACCTGGTCTCGGCATGTCCATTTGACCTTCCATACAACAGTCAAAATCGACACGACGATTTAAAGCGTGTTCAGCATCTATACCTTTCTTAGAAGCTGCATCAGAAAGACCGCCTACCACTGGATTATCTTCTCCACGGTATTGTACTTTCAATCTGTGACGTCCCACGCCTAATTTTACTAATTCATTTACTACATTATTAGCACGATCCCAGCTCAATCTGTTATTAGCTGCTGCATCACCTCTATTGTCAGTATATCCTACTACACATAGTGTAGCTGCAGAATTCGACATTAAGTAATTAGCTACCGATTGTAACTGACCACCGAACTCTTTTTTAACATTTGACTTGCCTAAGTCGAAAAGAACATTAGGAAGCATCGAGTCATTACAAGGATTAACAGTTGTCGTTACTGGCGGAGGCATGTTCTTGATTAATTTAGCTAATGAATCGCAACAGTTATCAAAAGCCGCACCACAATCATTGATCTTAGTGATCAAGTGTTTTGGTGTGTATGGCTGACAGTCATCGCAATCAAGGATACCATCACCATCAGAATCTAACATACGACCTTTAGTATCCACTGGGCAATCCTCGCGGCTATTAGGCTCTACGTCAAAAAGATTAGGTACACCATCATTATCATCATCCGCTAAGTCAGGCATTTTAATATCATCACAGCAAGGCTTATTGTCTAGCTCTTCGTAAGCATAGTCAAGTGGGTTCATCCACCACAATGGCTCTACTGTATTCTTACCACCTAAATTAAAGTTAAGGCTTGCATTCGTGAAGACAGGACGATCCCAATCTTTAGTTTGTGCACCCCACTCTTGCCACTCTTGACCATCTAACAAATCTTCGTCACCGAAATACACTTTAGATTCAACACCTAGGTTGATTCTGCGGCTCAACTTCATTTGGAATCCAAGACCCACATCGAAGTTAGGTCTGAAAGTCCAAGGGTGATCTGACTTGCGCTCCATACCGAAGAACCAGTAATCATCCTCATTAAACTGAGCTTGGGATTCAAAAGTACCATCGGTAAGCGCACGAAGTTCTTTTTTAACTTCTTTACGATTTTCATCCGTATCGTATCCTATTTCAGAGATACGAGAGAAATCATACTCATTGCCATCGGCATCAAGCATATCCATCTTGGTGTTAAATACATAAGCACCTACACCGAATATTGCGTGAATACTCCAGCAATTTCTGCGCTTGTGGAATTTAATATTGTTCAGGTTAACCAATGCTTCTAAAGATCCATTGCGAATTTTAGTTTGATAGTTGTAGAAAACAACATTGTTATTTAGGCCAAGATAATTAGGCACCTTACCATTGAACTCATCATTGTACTCGCCATACTTCGCTGTATCACCTGCCAATGCTGTGTTGTGTGTGAATGTGGCGCCATTGGCGTCAAAGTCACCGCTCCAGCCTTGATTTCCTCTCCAGTTGAAACCTTGTGTTCTACCACCCCAGCCAGATAATCTCATAGA
Organism: uncultured Chitinophagales bacterium; assembly: GCA_964480615.1. Classification (GTDB taxonomy): domain Bacteria; phylum Bacteroidota; class Bacteroidia; order Chitinophagales; family UBA2359; genus CAYZQX01. The sequence goes on from CAYZQX010000170.1 coordinate 2,558, forward strand.
GAATACATAGCCAAAAGCTTTGCGAACGTGTGCGCCAACACCAAAACCAGTAAATGGTATGGCTGACTTAAGATTCTGAGAGTTAATATCACCTGATACACGTAGTCCTCCTAAATCTATTCCCAACTCCCACATATGCTTTGGTGGGGCTGGATGAGTGTAATTTCTATCCAAGAACTTGTCTTGTTGATCGTGCTTCTTCTTACGCACGTACTGCTTCCATTCCTCGGTCCTTACATCTGGATACGGATACTCATCTAGTTTAGAGCCTTTAGATTTAGACTCTGTGTCAGATGGAGTAGGCTCAGCATCCTGAGCATATAAGGATACCCCTGTAAAAAGCATTAGGAATAAGGATAGAAGTAAATGATCATTTCTAAACATAAGGTTACCTTTTTATAATCAAAAAAAATTTAAAACAAAAATCAGACCTTTATTGACAAAATTGATGAGGTTAGGACATAAAATGCCAATTTCTTCAATTCCGCTAATAAATTCTTGCAAAGTTAGGACTTCATTTCCGAATCACAAAGACAATTTTTATTTTTTTAGTCTAAAATGCAAAAAAAACAAAAAAACATTGTCTGATTTTTCCAAAAGCAGCATAAAACACAAACTTTAGCAATTTAGACTAGCAAAATAAAGACCGGTCATCTATTTTCCAAAAAAAATATATCTAATTCGGGCATAAACATACAAATATTCGCTGACAAAATGCTAATTTTGCGCATTAATTTTAAAAAAAATCTTTTATGCAAAAATTATTTTATTCAGCTCTTACCCTAATGCTATTCATTAGCTTAGGAAGTTGCAAGCCAAAAGTGAAAGTCTTAGATCCAGCTGGAGAGAAGATGGCTATTGACTCTATCGTAACTGCTCGTTCTACAGCCGTCGTTGCTGATGTGAACACTGCTTGTGAAGCTAAAATTGCTCAAAAAATGCAAGAGTTAGCTACCCAGGATTCTATTAAAAAAGTTGAAGCTGCTGCAGCTAAAAAAGGTGGTAAAAAATAAGCCGCCAAAATTCATTCATTAACAAAAATAAAAAATAACAATATGAAACAAACGATTTTATCCCTAGCATTTGGTGCAAGTGTATTGTTCTTCGCTGGATGCAAAAACTGGGAAGAATTAAAGAAGCAACAAGATGAGCGCATCGAAAAAACAGTTTCTGCTAAAGTGGACAGCATTAAAGCCGCTACTGAGACTGCTTGTAATGCTAGAATCGAAGCTGCTGTTAAAGCCCATGATGAAGCTGCACTAGCTGCTGCTGCACTCCTACCTGCTGATACTAAGCCTAGCGTAGCGCCTAAAGCAACACCTAAGCCTACTCCTAAGCCTACAGCACCAGCTCCTAAGCCAGTAGAAGTAGTAAAACCTGCAAATCCTAAGAGTGATAAAATGGGTGGCGGTGCTTCAACTCCTAAAACTGTAGAAGAAGCTAAAGAAGCTAAGAAAAAGAAAATGGGTGGTGGTAACTAATACATTTTCTCTTTGATTCTTTCTAAGTCATAAAGAATAACCAAAAATCCGTATCAAGTTGATACGGATTTTTTTTGCCCAATTTTTTGTACATCAATAAACTTCCTCTACTGGTTTGTGTCAGTCATAATTCTGTCTGATGTAAAACTTAGTGAGATACTTAACTCATTCTCTAATTGTAATTCCTCCATACAAAACTATATCTCATTCAATGTAAAATACGCTATAAAATAAAAATCATTGGATTGTTATAGTAGAATAGGAGCAGCATACAATATTGAACTACCAATGACTTGTCAATAACTTCTTAAAACAATTAGTTGATCATGTATTCAAACAATAAACTAAAACTTGAAACAAGCAGCAAATAATAAAAGTTATAATAAAATATTTCTTTTAATAAATTAGGAGTTTAGGATAAAGAGTTAAAATTATTTTAGTATTAATTTAGACTTTATAGTCTTGTATGGTTGCATAAATCTATTGTAGCATTTTATATCCACGATTAGTACAGTATAAATACCTACACCTTATCTATCATCCTAATTCGAGCTGTATAACTTGCTTGCCATAGCAAGCCTGTTAGGGGTGATTCTCATGGGTTGCATTGATTGGTTAATACTGGCGAAAGGCCTACTAGCCCTCAACTCAAAGAACTATCAACCAAAAAATAATGTGATATTTCACATTATATAATCGACTTGAATACATATACTTTATGCTGCTAATAACCTAGCAATTTGACGCTCTATAAGACATAAAAAAAATCGCAGCCTTCACTAGAAAGACTGCGATTTTTTAATTATTTGGACTCCGTTAGGAGGCCAATCTTATTGCTTGGTCCAAGTAGCTGTGCATGAATTTACACAGTTTGGAGTTTGGTTAGTATCAGTTACTGTGTAGCTAAATGTAATTACATTATCAGTTAAAGTACCAGATCCGCTTACGCCATAACCATCTGAATCAGGAACTTGGTAAGTGATTGTAATTGTATTACCATTCACATCAGCCACTACTGAATTAGCAAAGGTATCCCAGAAATTGATAATAGCTGTAGATGTAGTAGAAGTACCATTCGCTTGGATAGTAGCCAAATAACCACTAGATACAGGCGCACAAGTTGCGGTATTTACTCCTGGGTTACAAGATTCAGCAACTAACCAGCTACCTATATAAGCAGTGATGGTAGCGGTTTCACAATTAGTTCCTGTGAATCCAGCAGGACAATCGCATACACCGTCTTCGCAAGTACCACCATTCTGACAAGTAATATTTTCACAAGGGTCGATTTGTGCATTACAAGGGATACCATTAGCATCTACCTCCCAGCCTTCATCGCACTGGCAAGTTACTACGCCATTCGCATCTTCAACACAAGTACCGTGTGAACCGCAATCGATATCCGCGCAAGCATCAGGGGTACAAGAAGAGATGGCAAAAATCATCATGATCATAAAGGCTAAACCGCCTAATACTCTAAATTGGATTTTGTTCATTATTATGTTTTTTAATTGGTTTTAAAAATTTTGGCGCAAATTTACCATTTTTTGACAGTATTTTGCATGATAAGTTTAATTTTCCGATTTTAATATTAAAAAATTTTTATCATATAATGCCATTCTCAGATTTCAAATATTAACAAATTCTCAATTACCCAGCTAAGGAGATTAAATCGTTGATTATGAGCGGATTTACCGTACTAGATTATTCCTATCTTTATTAAAACTGGCACTTGCTTTCACTTATATAATGGCGATGTGGCAAGTATGCATCCATAAATCAACTGGATAAAATGGACAAGGAATCGCAACGAGCACGGAGCGCAGCGGAGTAAAGTGGAGAGTCCGGCTCTGATGCGGCGTGTAACAAAGCAGCAGAGTGGCCCCAAAAAGAATTCTAAATCCAACTTCTTAGCCAGCCCAATCTTTGCTATCCACCTATTTGAGGTTTAACTCTTCCAATCTGTTATCAGCAAAAATTTAGATTATCAAGGCTGGTTCGTATGACCAAAATACTGATGGACAAGGGAGTCTATTTTGCCTTCAAATACAGGATTTTCCCAATGGTCAGCAAATCCTTCCATTGCAAACAATTCTTCAAAAAAACGATCTTGCACTTTTCCATTAGCCAGTGCTTCGGAATAGGGAATGCTACTGAATGTGACCTGACTGTAGGTGGGGATAAATAGGTCAGGATAGCGACTAAATAAGAATTTTTCGATGCGCTTGCGCAATATAAACTGTGGGTCACTCACCTTATCGCGCATCTCAATAAAATTATCCAAGGCAAGCTGACCTATCGCATCCACATCTTTTTTACGCGCTTGCTCATACTGATCCATAGTACGTACCCAGTCTTGAGGCGTGGAACTAGGGCTTAAGCCAGTGCTGTTCATCATATCATCGAGGATACAACAATCCTCAAAGCCCGCATTCATCCCCTGACCATAAAAGGGCACTATGGCATGACAAGCATCTCCGAGTAAGAGGGTCTTGGCCTTGTAAGACCAAGGAAAGCACTGCACGGTTATAAGTGAAGATGTAGGATTAGCAAAAAAATCTTGTGTTAAGGTAGGCATCAACTCCACAGCATCGGGAAACTCTAACTCAAAAAAATCAGTTACCTCTTGTGGTGTGGTCAATCGCTCGTAAGACTTTTCGCCTTCGTAGGGCAAGAACAATGTACAGGTAAAGCTGCCATCGGAATTAGGCAAGGCGATGAGCATAAAATTGCCACGTGGCCATATATGCAATGCATTAGGCTCGATGCGAAAACCAGCTTGTTCAGTAGGTGGTATGCGCAGTTCTTTGTACCCGTGTACGAGGTATTTTTGTGTATAATCAAATCGGTCGGTGTGCTGCATGGCCGACCTTATCTTGCTAAAAGCACCATCGGTGCCGAATATAAAATCGTGGTTTACCTTTAGGCTGAGCCCTGCATCATCCGTAATGATCATATCCCCTGACTCGAGGTCAATATCGGCACAGCGTGAACTATATACATAGCGCACATTGCTATATCCATCATTAGCAGTGTCAAGGGCAAAATTCAGTCGGTTTCTACTCACACTGTATATTGCTTGGTCGGCCATACCATAAGGCTGGAATACCGTTGTACGATCGAGGTGATGTATCATACGTCCTGGCATTGCAATAGCTTGATCGCGCACAATATCAGCTACGCCTATGCGCTCTAAGGCCATCCACCCACGATGACTCAAAGCCAGATTAATGCTCCGACCCGCACGTACACCTGCAAGACGCATATCAGGTCGCTTTTCGTAAACTGTAATATCAAATCCGCGCTTAGCTAAAAAACTTGCCCATAGTGAACCCACCAGCCCACCGCCTACTATTGCAATATCTTTCATGGTACTACTAACTAATTATTGTGCAAATATCCGATAGTTAGCTGAATATATAGCGATTAATGTGCACTAATGATCAACTTTTAGCATTAATGTAGAATAATAATATTCCATATTCAAAACAAAACTCAATCAACAATAAAATGCAGGAACAAGCATATACAAGCAGGAATGCAATTTCACCTGATGTATTCATTATAAAAATCAATCATCAAGGCCCTTATAAAAATAGAAAAATATTATGATTATGGCGATGCCTCCGGCTCGGGCTATAACTTTCGAATCATTTTTTTATAAGGCAAAAAGAATCTGCGTTTTCGCTTGATATGGGGCTTCGCTGTCGCTTCGGTACTGGGCTGTCGAGCTTTCGGCATAATTGCATAAAACAATTGAAAGCCCGCCAGCCCAGTACAAACCCCTCCTATCTCTATCGCTTTTTAACGATTCAAGATTCGCGATTTAGGATTTACGACATCTTAATTTGTTAGAGTAAAGGTGCTATGTCCAGCTCTCACAATCTATTGTCTAACGTCTAGTTAAAGCAATAGCGTTAAGTCTATTGTCAATTAATTGATTTACGATCATGATGTTTGTGACTACTACTTAAAGTCCAGTGTCCATTATCCAGTGTCTAGCGTCTAGTTCAAGCAATTCACAATACCGGATTTCCGATTTACGACATTGAATTTAGTTGAAGCAACTGAACTAAGTCTATTAATTGATTTACGATCATGATGTGTTTGGTAGTAACTACTTAACCCAAGTTGCAGCTGATATCCACAAAATCGACTTTTTATCCACAAAAAACA
>CAYZQX010000171.1:0-8210 GCA_964480615.1 uncultured Chitinophagales bacterium
CACTAAGGCCTGCGGGATCAAAGAAATTGCCATTCACTATACCGCTGCCCGTCCAGATTCCTCCGCCATCACCATTAATTGTATCAATATAGTCATTCAAGTTGATAGGATCAGCGGTATTGCATAATGGAGGTGGATTGGGTAATAAAGCTGCCACCTGAGATTGTCCTGGTTCTATCAAAATACTCTCAGTACTCTGTCCTCCACATGCATCAAATGCAGTTACGGTGTAGGTAGTAGGAATTAGTGGAGAAACTGATATAGTACTTGTGCTAGGATATGGTCCGCCTGGTGGATCGCTTTCCCAAGTATAGGTAAATCCAAATGTTGCTAATGCACCAGAGGCTGTAGCAGTAAGTGTTGCTGAGCCTACACATGGAACTTCACTAGCAATGGACACATCCACAGGAAATTGATCAAATATTAATAGCTCAATTGGTTCCCCAGGCCCATCGCAGATACAAGCAGTATTAAGTATGGTCACTTCAATCGTTTCAGAACCTTCGCTGATACCATCAGCTGTTGCTATAATAGGTACACTTAATGAGGTTACTCCTGGTGCTAGTGTGATGGGAGAGGTTAAGTCGCCTAGATTATAATCGGATCCCGTAGCAGTACCGCCTACGGAAAATTCAATGACCAGTGGCTGAGTACCATCATCATCAGGAGTTCGTTCAAAGGTAAAATAGCCCGGAATACATCCTTCTAGCACGTTAGCTGAGCCTCCATCTGCACCCGCTGTTACTACCCCTCCCTGACCTGCTTCAAAACTACCGGATTCTAAGAATACTGCTGAATCCCATGCACCATCACCCACATCTTGTATTGCTAATATTAGGTGATAGGTTTGACAGGGAACTACATTAGCTGTTGCAGTTAATACTGTCGTCATTCCATCGTATTCAATATTTATGGAATTGTTGGTATTAGTTACATAATACTGTGAATTCGTGCTTTGATTAACAGAATTAATGGCAACTGGTGTGGTGTTATCTTGTAGTAGTGCGATGTTTGCCATTCCAGTATAGGGTCCAAAATTATAGGGGCCGTTAATACCCGGTCCATCGATAAAAAATGCAAATACATCATTAAATATAGATCCCACATATTCCTCATATTCTTCGGAGGCGAAGGCATAATTGAAGCTTATTGTATTCGTAACAGGTACAAAATCAAATTGTATGTATGCCGCATCATATCCTCCTAAATTACCCGGGGAGGCGGCATCTAGTGGTGGGAAAGTACCCTGCCCATTGCCTGTGGTAGTGCTTCCTGAGTTGTTAGGCCCAGCGGCATTAGCAACACTTCCTGTGGTAATGATTATTCCGTTATCCATGCCAAAAGCGCCACCTCCAGAAAAAGTGCCGATCGCGCCGTTGGCTCCTGTATATGTGATATTCGAAACGGAAGCACAGTCTCCCGTAATAAAGAAATCCTGTATTAAAGAGGTTACGTTATTGTTTTGAGTAAATGTCTGCGAATATAAAAATTGACAACTCAATAAACTTAATAGGAGATTTCCTAGAAATAAATATTGAAACTTCAATATCCTATAAAATAAATTTAACTTCATTTTTCCCTTTTTGATGATAATAAAATGAAACCAAAAAACTTGGCTGTCCCTTTCTTCAATAAAATCAATTAAAATTTTACAGGATTAAAGAGAAGTGTGGAATACTATGAATTACAACGAATATTATCTCAGGTTAGATGTCTGCTAAACCAGAACATTAAACTTACTGACTAAAAATATCCGATAGGTAATTTTAGTATAGAAATACCTCTTTGCTATATCTTGAGTTATTATGAACTAATTCGAGGATATATATTCCACTGCTAATTTCAGGTAAAATTATTTCATTTTGAACAATATCAGTTGAGATTGGGATTTTTCTTCCCATAATGTCATATAGATTGGCATCTTTTACTGACATGGAATTACCAATTAATATAACTGCTTGTTCTCTATCATAAAAATATTCCCAATAGGGTAGGCTTTGTACGCCTGTTCCTGTTTGACAATCGACTGTCAAGTTAGCGGTAGCCTGACTTTGAACCCCGTATGCATCCGTAACCAGCAGTGTTATGGTGTAATCACCATTTTCAGTAAATGTATATACAGGGGTGGCAATTGTACTGAAACTACCATCATTTATACTCCAATCATAGGTTAATCCAATTCCTGAAGACTGGTTTAAAAATGTATAAGTACCACATTCTGTTCCACTTATGATGGTGAAGAGTGCTTGAGGCGCCTCCGCCACTGTAAGGTATTCGATGCGTGCTATGGCTGAATTGCCTATGGAGTCTGGAGGAAGCATAGTGAGTGTAGCTACCGGATAACCCTTTTCCTTGCTATAATACTTGTAAGTATTAATCTGTATTAAGGTATCAAATAAGGGTATGGGAAAGCCCGCTACTAAGGTAGCTAGACTGAGTTCTACGTCATTTACTTCTTTAAACCTCACTACTTCTAGGTCTTCATAATCAGGAAGATTTAATGTCCCAAAAGCATCAGCAGTACTCACTTTATCCATTGCAATTGTAAGTTGTGCATCGCCACCTAATTGTTCTACATAAGCTGTGAATCCTATTTCAGTAGTTCCATTGATTACCGATCCATAAGTCCCAGCATTGTATATGGGGAATGGCTCAGAGGCGATCAGGTTAGTAGGGCCAAGTTCTAGTATTCCACTTATATCGAGTGGTATATTGACTCCTTCGAGCGTTACCGTACCATCTTCTTGATGTGAAAAATAGCCAGTAGCATCAGGCAATCCAATACCTCCTACAGGCAAAAGATCTTCAAGTGAAAAACCAAACATATCACCCAGTGGTCCCAGTCGAGCCATATCTGCATTTGGATAGGTTTTAGGATCGATTGTTGAAATAGGATCTATAAATTCAACCACTTTTGAATTAATGCCTTCTAATGTGCTATAATCCCATACTTGCGCCTCCGATGAAGATTGACCCAAAGGAATTGTGGGTAGAGCGGCATTTTTTACAATTACCGTAGTTCCGAGCATTGGCAGATCAGATTCGGTAATAGTTATTTGACCAAAAACGGTGATTTGAAATGCTAATAATAAAAATGGTAAGATTTTTCTCATCCTTTATGCGTTTTGAAAATTTGTGCCTAAAGATAAGAAGATTCTTTGGTAATTATTTATTAATGAGGTCGAATAATTGTTATGTGTGTTTTATAAATTTCGACTTTTGGTAATCATAATGTATAAAGGCATATATAACTAAGCAGCTCTAATAGATTAGAACTAAAGGACCATAGTTTTAAATCCATCCATTCATGTCATTGCTGATGAATAGCATCATTTCAGCGCTCGTTATCTTGTGTCTATTATCGACTTTCAATTTACAAAACTGAATAGGATAGAAATCATTTATTACAGACCTATGTCTAGTGTCTAAGGTCTCGTGTTTTGTTATCGCGATAGGGATCGCAGTGGATATCCTTTTAGGAGGCATCTTGGGTTGTAATGTGCTGCGTATTATCCATTGGTTGAAAAAATGTAAAATGCACATTAAGGATTATTATTATGCCTCCTAAAAGATAGGAACGAAGAGCCCGGGCCGGAGGCATCGCCCATAATTTGTCCTATTCTTATCTAGCACTTTACTTCCATCGCTCCTTAGGATCAGTTCTAGTTATATCAATCGAGTTGGCTAATTGTTAGGTGGATAAATTGTTATCATGCGTGTATTATTCTGGCATAATCAATTATTCAATATTTTTCATTATCTTGCCTACTAAAAATAATTTATTATGATTAAGGTAGGAAAAGTATTATTATCCTTCATTGCAATTAACCTTATGGTAATCTCTGGTTGTAGAGATGAAGAAGAGCTATTGCCTTCTTGTGAAGGTACAATGTTTGGTTTACCTATAGCAGCTACAGGATTGAGCGATACGATATGTAAGCCCAGTTGTGCCTGTATTGATTTTACATCTAAAGAATTTACGGCTGCACAAATAGAAGCATTTCGTTGTTATATTAATACTGCTCCATTTGACACGCTCAGTTCCAATCCTTATGCAGATACGCTGATAGAAAAACCAGCTTCTGTATGCGCAGTGGTTATAGACAATATAAGTGACCACTCCTACCATTTAGAAAATTTTGTCACTGCCGATGCTGCTGCTGGGGCAGGTGCTTACCTCACCCATCACGATGCTTGTGGCCTGTGCTCTACCATGCAAGATTTTGCAGTATATGCTGAAAATAGGGACTTAGGGACGCCAGTGAGAGCCTGCGGAATTGCCAATTTTTCAAAGCCTATTGATTCACTGATTGTATGTATTGAAGCGCTGGGGTTTAGTCATCCTTGTGCACAAATATGGGCTTATAATACTAAGAACACACAAGCTATGTGCTTAACCCAATGCCTAGACATGGGTGCTACTTATCACAATCCCGATGGCAGTTTAAATGCCTGCTTGGAATGTGATGAGGTCAATAGTGGTCCAGTATTTAAATATGTAGCAGGTCGTACAAGAAGAAATACAGGACTTGCATCGAGTATATGCAGAAAATGCGATGAAGTAGAGGCCGTAGCACATGACTATCCTTAGCAGAATGTAAATAAATAATTGTGTGTAATTAGCTTGTATTGAATGATCATAAGAATTCCTTTCTAATGGATTATAATAATGAAATGGCATCCTATATTTGCAATAAGCTCACCCTAAAATATTGTGCAACTCAAACACTTAATTCACTGTGGCCGTACACTATATAGGCATTAGGCATCATGGTCCTGGCTCCGCTATGCGGGTAAAAAATCAACTAGCTGCGCTCAAGCCTGATTGTATCTTAATTGAAGGCCCTCCCGATGGGCAGGATGTGCTGGGCATACTATCCAGTCCTGAATTTATCCCTCCTGTGGCACTCATGATCTATGTGCCGGACCAACCTAATACTGCCGTGTTTTATCCCTTTACTGGGTTCTCACCTGAATGGCAAGGATTACACTATGCCACAGAAAATATGATACCTGCAATATGGATGGATCTGCCTTGCTACCATTCATTTGCGCTACGCGCTAATGCAGCACAATACGTGGATGTTCTTGAGGCGGATGGCTCATCTCATGAGAAAGATGCAGGGACTAGGTCAAAGCATGACCTGAAAGCACAAATAAAGATAGAGCGATCAGATCCATTGGCCAAACTAGGTATAGCGGCAGGATTTCCTAGCGATACAGGCGAACATTGGTGGGAACTATACGCCGAAAATCCCGCTGAAAAATCAATATTGACGGATACAATCAATGAAGCATTTGATGAGTTGAGGGCGGATGCCTTGCGACCGCTTGATCCTGAAGAACGACTGCGAGAGGCCTGGATGCGGCGCACGATTAGGCAAAAACAAAAAGAAGGATTTGAAAACATAGCGGTGATATGCGGAGCATGGCATGTTCCAGCACTCAAGATGGAGATTAAAGCGAAAGAGGACGAAGACCTCCTAAAAAAACTCCCAAAAGTTAAAACAACAGCGGCATGGATTCCTTGGACAAATAGTAGGCTGTCCTATAAGAGTGGGTATGGGGCTGGTGTATATTCACCTGGATTTTATGAACATATATGGGATTATCCCGATGATGATGGCAAGCGATGGCTCTCAAAAATAGCGACATCTCTACGCAAAAAAAACATGGATATCTCATCCGCTCAAGTAATAGATGCCAGTAAGTTAGCTACCCATCTCGCTGTACTCCGTGGCTATCCTCGCGTAAGCTTACAGGAGCTCAATGAAGCCTGTATAGCAGTGTATGCACATGGGGATCCACTCATGATGAGTTTAATCAATGAGGAGTTACTGATCGGTCATAAGATGGGATCCGTGCCCAGTAATGCACCAAAGGTGCCATTGCTCGCCGATATAGAATCAGAACAAAAAAAATGGAGGCTAAAACCAGAAGCTGGTGACAAAACAATATTATTAGACCTCAGGGAGGAGACAGACTTAGGAAAAAGTATCTTTCTTCATAGGCTAACGCTAATTGATATTGATTGGGGTGAGAAATACCATGTTCGAAGCAAAGGCACATTTAAAGAACAATGGCAACTGCAGTGGCGGCCTGAATTACAGATTAAGATAATCGAAAAAGCCCCCTATGGAAACACAATTGAAGAAGCTTGTCAAAACTATATTCGTCAAAAAATAAATGATGCACAGCTTGAGGAGCTTGGCAACTTCTTAAAGTCTAGTTTACCCGCTGCACTACCCAGCCTCACCGATGACCTCATCCTAGCAATCAATAATAATAGTGCTAATAATCAGGATCTGCTGGCTATTATGGGTATTGTTCCTCAGTTGGTACAGATAATTAGATATGGCAATGTGCGCAAAACGGATGCTACAAGACTCCATGAAGTAATTGAAGCTATGCTCACTAGGGTATGCATAGGCTTACCTACTATATGTATCAATATTAATGAAGAAGTTAGCGTACAAGTAACGGATAAGATTATGCATATCGATCATGCCATTAACTTGCTAAAAGATGATGAAGATAAAACCAATTGGTTAGCTGCACTGATAGCTATTAGCAATGATGACCATACGCAGCCATACATTAATGGTGCAGTAACAAGATTGCTTATCGATCATCAATGCCTAAGGGATGTAATGGCTGAAAACAAACTGCATGCCAATCTCAGCAAGAGTGTGCCACCTACCAAGGTGGCTATGTGGCTCGAAGGATTCCTAAGAGGCAGCGGCATGATTATCCTACTCGATAACTTCCTATTTCAATTGCTATACGATTGGGTTAATGATTTAGAACCCCTGGAATTTCAGGAAATACTACCTCTCTTGCGACGCAGCTTCGCCAAACTTATGCCAGCAGAACGAAAAAAAATTGGCGAAAAGATTAAATCATACACAACTAAAACTAACCATGAAACAAGCCAGGAGATGCATCCATATCAGGAGGATAAAACATCGGGCATAGCTGGCTTAGATATATTGATCAGGATGTTTGGATTCAATTCGAATGACATTGAGCACTAAGCGGGCGGCAAAATGTTTTGAAAACGCTTAGTAGGCACTAAATCACCTACCCAACACAAGAAATCATTTTTTAATAAGTCAATGCGCAAATACTTGGTCTTATTCTCATTGTAATATACTATTGACTTAAGTTGCTCATAGGTATTGTCTTCAGGGGAGATGCTATAACTTGCAGTGCTAGGCTCTCTAAAATATTTTTCTTCTTGATAATTATACACTGATGGAAATTCGGCATTGCTGGTCTTATACTGATCCAGTTGCGGGTCAAGTGTATATGGATTTATCTTGCGGCACATAGGTAACCAAGCAGCTGCTTCATCCCGGTCAAATCTAAGATTATAGAGTTCCAACTCGCTTTCCACATATACATCTTTCTCCACCTTGCCTGCATATATGTCATTAGTAACAGGGAAGATCAGCTTCATATCTCTCACAGTCCAACACTTTGTATCAAAATCAAAAATATATCCCTTTCTCAGATTGTATATTTCAATGTTAATAGGGCTAAGCGCAGGCTCCTTCAATTTGTTCAAGACATTAGCATCTAGTATCCTAGGTTTTTGCAATGAATTGGGCATTGGGCTAATGGTCGAGGTCACTGGCTTAATTGTTCCACTAGGCGAATCAGGGGTAATTGTTGGTTTGAGCAATCCCCCTTTTTGCTCCAGTTTTTGATACAGAAAATAACAACCTAAAAAGAGCAATATAGCCACAAACTCTCTCCCTTGAAAAAGTCGGTATACACCCAATAAAAATAATATGACCAATGCTATGCGTAGCAAATTATTGTTATCGTCGGTCTTAAATAAATTATTGCTCATGCAGATGATTTTGTTTTGATAACCTTAAAACTAACAAATGTATAAAATAGTTCGTTTGTAACGATAAATTTATACTAATTTATGTCTATTTCTCCCGCACAATCGGATCTAAATATGAGTCCATTAATAAAACAACAATTATTGCGAATCGCTTAAACAAAAAAAATTTGTTCTGTATTTTAATTAAAAAAAACAGCGTTACAGCCTGCGGGATAAATAACAAATATGCGATTTGGGCGATGCCTCCGGCCCGGGCTATACGGGGCTGCGCTGCGCTCCGGTGCTGTGGTGGCGGGCTTTCGGCTCTAATTATTTCAAGCTGTAGAAAGCCCGCCACCACAGCACAAACCCCTCC
>CAYZQX010000172.1:0-8172 GCA_964480615.1 uncultured Chitinophagales bacterium
AGGTTTATTTTCTATGGCAAGCAAGAATCTTCGCTATCGCTCGATTTGTGCCTCGCTGTGGGCTTTTCGCGCCTATCCCTATCGCGAATACAACTTGAAGGAGCAAAGTGTATGAGATGACATTTTATTATTATAATGCAAGCTTTTTTACGGTAACCCATAAAATTGTGCGCATATACTTTGCACTTATGATTACTACAACCCTTTCTAATGAAAGCTTTCCAAGTTATTTAGCAAGCCCTATTTTATCATTAAAGGATTCAAGTTATTAATGCAACAACAACTGATAATTAATGAAAAATAGCTTGCTCCAGCAGTTTAATAATAATCAAAACTCAGTTTTAGTTACACCCTATTAACGATAAAATTAATGGATGAGCCCAGGCTACCTCCATCAAAATCATTAATCCAGCGATTCATAGTGCTAACACTATCAAACAATTCCATTCTTAACTCCTGAAATAGAAAACCAAATGACTAATCAGAATACTAAAAGGTCTCTGCAATTTAGATTAATGATGTGCATATATATATTTGGATTATTTTTGTCCTATTAAAGATGGATCAATTGGAAAATACTGAGGTTAGTATCTTTGAAAAAATAAAATCGCAACAGACCGAAAGAGGCTATGCAGGATTTAGTATTAATAAATTAGAAGCTTATCATTTTCTCGACAAGCTCACACAATTTTTATTTCCGCCTACAAGCATTAGGCACATAGAACTCAGCGACTGGGAAACCATCGAGCATACAGGGCATAAATTATTTTCAGAGGCATTGGGTTATAATGGCCAAGCGGAGTTCAATATTTTTAAGTCTAAGTTGCCGCATATACTCAATCTATTGTACAATGATGCTGAAAACATATTGAGCTTTGACCCCGCTGCATCCTCAGTCGAAGAAGTGATCCTCACCTATCCAGGCTTTTATGCCATCACCGTGTATCGATTGTGCCACGAAATATACCTACTAAAAATTCCATTGCTTTCCCGTCTATTATCGGAATATGCACATGGTCGTACAGGTATCGATATACATCCTGGTGCCAATATTGCAACACCGTTTTTTATTGATCATGGAACAGGAGTAGTGATCGGTGAGACCTGCGAAATAGGCCCTAACGTAAAAATATACCAAGGTGTAACCCTAGGAGCACTGCAAGTCAAACGCGATTTATATGCTACTAAAAGACATCCTACCATTCAAGAAAATGTAGTGATCTATGCCGGTTCTACAATACTAGGTGGCAATACCGTGATCGGACATAACACCATTATAGGTGGTAATTCTTGGCTCACCGAATCAGTGCCACCCTACTCGCTTGTCTATCAAAAAAGTGAGGTAAAAGTTAGACCTAAAGAAATGCCCGATGTGATTAATTTTATTATTTGATATCAAAAATATTTTACGCTTCATAGCTTGTATCTTTGTCATTCACAACAGTTTCTCTAATTTCCATCCCCTCTATTCTATGAGCCGCTATCCTGAATACATTCCCTAAAAGCTATTGCGCAATAACCCATGATAAGCCTAGCCCTAATAAGCGTTATGTAAAAAAAACAAGTCCTAAAAACAAAAAAAACAATCATAATCAAAAAACAATAATAAATTTCAAAGTTTATGAAATACAACAATATATTGGCCACGATAGGCAATACCCCACACGTGAGAATCAACAGACTTTTCACTTCCGATGTGGATGTATGGATAAAGCTAGAGCGCGCTAATCCAGGAGCGAGTATTAAAGATCGTATCGCCTTAGCGATGATTGAGGATGCAGAGCAGCGCAATATCCTCCACAAGGACACCATTATTATCGAGCCTACATCGGGCAACACTGGAATTGGCTTGGCGATGGTGGCAGCCGTTAAGGGCTACAAACTCATCCTTGTAATGCCAGAGAGTATGTCCATAGAAAGACGACGATTAATGGCCGTATATGGTGCTGAATTTGTCCTCACACCGAGAGAAAAAGGGATGAAGGGGGCGATTGAAAAGGCCAAGGAGCTAGTAGCTGAGAACCCTAAAGCTTGGATGCCTATGCAATTCGACAACAGTGCCAATGTACAAGTCCACCGACAAACTACGGCACAGGAAATATTGCGTGACTATCCTGATGGGCTCGACTTCCTCATTACAGGAGTAGGAACTGGTGGCCACATAACAGGCTGTGCCGAAATACTCAAAAGATCATTCCCTAATTTAAAAGTACTGGCCGTGGAGCCAGCGCTTAGCCCTGTACTCAGCGGCGGCAATCCAGGACCGCATCCCATACAGGGAATAGGAGCGGGATTTGTCCCCTCTATCTTGCAAACTAGTCTACTCGACGGAATTGTACAGGTAAGCAAAGATGATGCCTTCACCTATGCCCAAAATGCCGCTAAGGAAGAAGGCATCTTTATGGGCATATCCAGCGGTGCTTCCCTAGCAGCCGTAGCTCAAAAAATAGCCGATGGAACGATAAAGGCGGGCCATAAAGTGCTGACGTTCTGCTATGATACGGGAGAGCGTTACCTCAGTATTGATGGATTATACGCCTAATTGTGAGCATATATTTATATTTCGTACCTAATATTCTTTCAAACGGCTTAAAATAGCTGAAAACTGCAAGTTTATTATCCCAAAAGGCCAAAAATGCCTATATTGCGGCGTTTTTCGATAATAAATTAAAACCTAAACGAATATAATATGAGTAAGTTTGTAGAAGCCTTAGATTCCTATAAGAAGGTATTAGGCGATTTAGGCGTAAGTTTTGACGCCGCCTTATTGGAAAAAGTTACGAAGGGTGTAGGCCCTGCGATCTATCGCCCTGATGCAGCTAGTGTAGCGGTGTCTGATAAAGAAGAAGTTCTTAGAGTTAAAAATAATTTCCTTATTAAGAAATTAGGTTTAACTGATGGTCCTAATCTCGATAAAGCAATAGCTGAAGTAGCTGATCAAATGAAAGCCATCAAGAATAAGCCTCGTGCCGTATTCTATTTTCTGTTAGTTGAAAAATTAGGACAACAAGCATATTACACTAAATAATATCGCACTTATCTAGTTTTTCACTCAGTGAAAATGAAAGCCAAATCTTATATAGGATTTGGCTTTTTTGTTTTAATAGAATCCCTAATCAAGGACAGGTCAATATGATGCAAGGTAGGGCATCCTCTTCATAGTCCATTTCACGCACTATGAAAATCTAGCCTTTCGGCATTCGCTCTTTTCTTCCTGCCTCATCGTGCACAATTAATTGGGCTGTATTAATCTTATCGCATGTCAGTTCTAGCGACTAATTTTTTTAGATCAACCAGCTTAAAAATGGGAAAGTGATTGAAGTGGATATCCTTTTAGGAGGCATCTCTTGTATGGTTTGATGTCCTATTTTATTATTATTATTAGCATCTATCTCATTCGTAGGCAATGCCTCCTAAAAGATAGGAACGGAAAGCACGGCCATCCCTTTCGCTTTGCGAAAGGGATGGATTCCCCCCAAAAAAAACTATTTATTTTAATCTTATTATTTGTCTCTAAGTGAAAGACCTAATATGGTCAAGGGATTGGGACAGATGAAGCACAGACGCGGTATGAATGCTTATTTTTTATCGAGACATTTGCCATCAGTCCACTTTTTTACTCCTTGTTTTTCAGCTTCGCAATCATTGGTGTATGTTATGCCATTGCAGCCACATACAGGCTTGTATAAGCGATAACAAGCTTTTTGGGGATCTATCTTGCTCTGGTCGATACAGTCATCGTCTTTTGCAACCTTATCAGGACAAGGGCCTTGGGTATGACTCAGCACGCCATTATTTGTAGCAAAGCAGGCATTGTTATAAGTTACGCCATCACAACCGCACACGGGGTTATAGATTTTGCTGCACATATTGTTAGATCTCTTTTTTGACTCGTCCACACAATCAGTGCTTGTCGCCTTGGCACTTGTCTTGGTGACAGTATTCGATTTATGACAACTGGTAATGGCTAATAGTAGGAAGGCGCATAGCAAAAATGACGAACAAAGTGATCGCAAGATTTTAAAACTGGAAATATTCATCGGGTCAAGTTAAATTGTTTTTTTATTATTTTCTTTTTTTGCCTTCTTCTTCGTCGTCTTCAGGCGCTGCATTAACCTTAAGAGGTATTGTAGCCACTTTCAGTCCACCCGATTTTTTATTATACATTCTGATCTCGTACTCACCCATATTGAGCGGTGCTTTAAAGAGCAAGTCGCCGGTAACTTTATTGAGCAATGATTTAAAGCTATCCACAGCAGGATCTTCATCTGATAACTGTTCAGGCGCATCTTTTGAGACGATACCTATCCAAGCCTCCTTCTCAAATCCATCGGGTGCTTCAAACTTTACAAAGAAATTTTTGCCCGCCTCTACAACTGCTTTCTCAGCGGTTAATTTTACTTTTAGCAAGTTTTCTTCTGAGATAATTACAGCATCCACATTGGGATCTGGTGCCAGTCTTAATTGGACAGGAGCTGAGCTGTTATTCATCATTTTTATCGTCTTATTAGCAGGCAGGTAACCTGCAAGGCTGGCCTTAACTTCGATCTCACCATCCTTCATGCCATCCAGTTTAAAAGTGCCACGGGCATCGGTTAATGCTGTTTTCCCAGCCGCCTCGATGGTTACACCAGTAAGTGGCTGAAAGGTATTGGCATCTTTTACATTACCAGTTATTACACCTGTTACCACATCTTTTTTTCCGTTGATGGTATATGAACCTTGTGCTTGAGCTATTCCGAAACTCAAACAAAACATCAATACTATATAAGTGATTTTCATCTTATCAATTTATTTTTATTGGTTTATGAATAATAAGGGCAATCCGCCATTCCTCACTAAAAGAATAAATCAGCTGCGCACCGTTATGAATCAAATAGCTTTTTCGTATCCACCAAAACAAAGGTTAAGCTCCTACTCCACATCGTGCTATATAATCCACTTACCTCATTTACTTTCGGAGATGTATTCATTCATAATCTTGTTCTAATTACGAATGAAGCTGACACCTATTGCCTTGTTTGCGACTTCGCCTGTGCTACTGAGCCTTAAATGGTAAAGACTCACAAAAATGAGAATGGTTTAACCAGCAAGTAATAATTGTCTTTAGTATCGGCTGTTGATCATTCATCTTACCATTAAAACGCTGAAACCAGTTAAGGCATATTCACAGTAACCTGTACAGTACCCGTACTATTCCAGTCCACGGTTATAGTAGCCGTTCCCTGCCCGCTTAGAATCGTCCCACTGCCTGCTGGTACCAATGTCCAGTTATAGGTAAGATAAGGCGATGCTGGGGCATTATAGGTATATACTGCGCCATCCGCACAGCCATTAGCAGAACCAGTCACATTAATGGTGGCAGGTAGCAATGGAGAAAGACAGCAATTGGCATTATAAGCAGTACCTGGAGATCCGCCAAAACAGCCGGAGAACCAATTATTCCCATCGTTCATTTTACCATGTGGATCCTCCAGTTCTAATGTATAGCCTAGCCCATCAGGTGGTGTAGGCCATCCATATTCTGGCAAGTCATCGTATATCACCGACTGTTTTATAAGGCCATTGTTATCAAATAGGCGGAGTATCTCCCCATTATTGTCAAAGTTAAATACAAAACTACCTATCACATTGGTAATTGTAGGGTAAATTGCGTGGAAGGAGCTATAGTTTTGTGCAAGTACCAGATTGCCTCCTGCAGGAATAATCGTATTAGCTGGTATTATAAACCCTGTGGTGGTATCTATCCGATCGCGAAACACCCAGTTGGAAATATTCTTAGCGGTATTCGTTGTATTGCGCAATTCAATCCAATTTTCACAAGGGAGGTCTAGGCTAGAATTATACATAATCTCACTGAATACAATCGGGTCATTGCACGGTGTATAGGCCGCACCAGGTGAACCGCCTAGGCACCCATCAAACCAGTTAGCTGGATTCGTTAAAGGGTTCAAGTGATTTAGTAGCTCTAGTGTACGCCCAGACCCATCAGCACCTCGAGGCCAAGGCAAGGAGTCAATATACACAAAACTCGCTAATGACTGACCAAATGCATTGCGCAGATTTACCTGATCCGTAATATTGTCAAATCCAAAACTCATAGGTCCTAATACCCCTGTTACAGTGGGATATACAGCTGCAAACACGGCAGGATCTCTTGCAATGACTTTGCGTCCATTAGCTGCAAGCGTAGTACCCGCTGGAATAAAATAAGAATTAATTGCAATTCCATCTTTAATTTCAAATCCGCTAATGTCCACTGCACTATTGCCATAATTCCATATCTCCAACCAATCGCCAGAATTCAGTGTACCTTCATCATTGTAATTCAATTCTGATACCGTAACAGTTTGAGCGGTAATAGAAATCAAGCCGAATAATGCAAATAATAAAAGAGAAATATATCTCATTGGTTAAAAAAATTATAACACAAAGATAATAATTTTCAAAACAAGACTGGTAAAAATTAATACAACAGTTTTACAATACCCATTACGACTAGGAAAACTTAGCGTACTGAATTCACTTCAATTAAAAAAGTCAAAGACTATATGAGCTGGATATATCTACAAAGATGCATGATTAGGGCGATGCCGTTGGCACGGGCTATGCGGGGCTACGCTAGCGCTCCGGTACTGAGGTGGCGGGCTTTCGGCTTTATTAATTCCAAGCAATTGAAAGCCCGCCACCTCAGTACAAACCCCTCCTATCCCTATCGCATAACAGCCTCGTGATTAATACAAAAAAGCAAACACATACCACCTCCTAATTTTTGATGTATCTTGATCTTGAGAATTTACAATAAATTCAAATCGACGCATCTTGATCTTGAGCATTTACAATAAATTCAAATCAAGCTAAGTTTCCTTTCTACATAACATTGTTAGCTATCATACCATCTAAATTAGTTGCTCAGTAGTGTGATAAATAAGATACAAAATTGTCTTTGAATGAATCTTGATGAATTATCGAAATAAAATAAAATAGAACTAAATAACGATAAAGTAAATACGGAGTAATATTCGCAAATACAATTAAAAAGCAAACAACATAGAGTAGCATCACTAACAAATGACTACACTTCAATGTGGCTTTAATTCTAAGCACATATAATCTAGCGCAATGCTAAACAATCAGCTAAAAAAGCTAATATATTTATTGCAAAACAAATAGAATTACCATTAATAAAGCGACAAAAATAACGGAACTAATTTTTAAAATATTGGAAATCTGTTGTAGTAAAAATTGATTTCAATTTTTCTTTAAGCTCAATTTTAGCAATCGCATAATGAAAGGCAAGTTCTCCAATCTTTTTAGTTTCTGGTTCTACTTCGGATGAATAAAAAGGAACAGCAAAGGAAGGATCAATAGTAGTCCACTCATTTTGACTTACGTCGATATGAATGGAATCGTTTCTCTCTGTGTCATTGTGCTGAAGCTTCATATAAGCCCATAACAAGATGACACTTAATACTAGTTGTAAAAGGCCTCTGACCATCATTGATTTCGATTCTAAATTGCGCATAATTAACTTTCTATTTGGTTTCCTTTGCTGTTCCTAACTCCAAAAACAATTAACGGGGAATTATAACAGTATCTATATCTATCTCTTATGATGATGCAAAGATGGTGAAACTTAAAAGCTGTGCAAAATCATTCTTCCCCCATTTCTTACAGGTTCAAACCTTGTCTAATTTAGACTTTTTCGCCCTATTGTTTAGAAAGAATTGAACAAAAGCGTGAAAAATATGCATTAATGGCTCATAATATTGCAAAAAAGCAAGAAATAAACCTTTCAATCATTGTGGTTATTTTACCTAAATTGTGTGTTTTTAGTATTCACTGCCTCGCTAAATTATTAAATTTGAGTATGATTTATTTTATATAGATCCCATACAATTCGTCCGTGGTGCAGGGCAAAGTCTTGAATTATGCTAATTGCCAGCCAATTAGACTATCGGGAAATCTCCTTGAATGACTTGATTTGCAAAATCACTTAGAAGAAGTGGCAACCAAAATAATGGTAAAAATGTTAAATGAAGCACTAAGAGGATATACAAGGAGCAAATTCAAATGATATAACCAAAACACCTACTTTGCCTGGATATTCTGGTGATACTGGGGGGGGGGGGGGGGGGGGGGGGGGGGGGGGGGGGGGGGGGGGGGGGGGGG
>CAYZQX010000173.1:0-8162 GCA_964480615.1 uncultured Chitinophagales bacterium
GCATATTCCATAATCTTTTAGTATAAATGATTTCGGAGTTATTTAGCAAGCCCTATGTAACAATATCCATTATTGGATTTATAAAGTGTTAGGAACCCAATTCAATTATAACCATTCAAAACAATTACGGTTTCCATTAAAACAAAAAAACCTGCCGAAGCAGGTTTTTTTGTTTTATCTTATTCAATGTAAGACTAGTTAGCCCACATTAAAAACTTTGGATTATCGATAAAATCGTCAAGATCTCGATCATCAACTAGTACGAGCAGGAGCATTATCCAATCTATAAGCGTTACAATGCCAAATCCACCACAGGTTAGGATATAAGCTACAACAGTAGCAGCTTTAGTACCTAAATAGATTCTATGAATCCCCAATGAGCCTATAAACCAACAAATTAAAAATGCAGCAATTGCGCTTTTCTCTCCACCTTTGGCAAGCGTCGCTTCTGCTGGATTAGTAGAATTAGCCATTGACATGCCTTCGCTTACCATAAAACTATTCGCTGGCATTTCGCTAGATTTAGAGAATGCAGTCTCGATGGCAGCTTCACTCAATTCAAATCTACTGGCACTGCAGTAGTTAGCTGTAAAAAACAGCAATGCAATAAAAATTAATATTTTTTTCATACAAAGGAAATTATTGCGAAATATACAGACAATTTTAATATCACAAACATTTCTCGAAAAAAAATGCAAAAAATTGATTTTCTAATTCAAGATTTCCTGAATTGTTTTTACCGCATAATCAATCTCATCTTTGGTATTGTTTTTGGAGAATGAGAATCTTATATTTTTTCTATTGCCTTCAACTCCGATGGCCTGAATTACATGGCTCCCTGCATCAGCTCCTGAGCTACAGGCTGAGCCACCCGAAGCATATACACCTTTCATGTCGAGCATAAAGAGGAGCACTTCATTCTTAGGATGGGGAGGAAAAGATACATTGAGGATAGTAAATAATTGCTTGTCTTCGGTCTCACCATTGAACCCAACACCTGGAAACGCTTGTACTAATTTAGACTTTAAATATTGTTTTACAGATTCGATATAAGCTTTATCTTCCGATAGATTTTGGAATGCAAGCTCAGCTGCTTTAGCCATGCCTATTATACCAGTAATATTTTCAGTTCCTGCTCTTAATTGCCTTTCTTGACCACCGCCATGCAATAGTGGGCCAATCTTATTTTTCTTGGCAGAAAAGAGAAAGCCAGTCCCTTTGGGTCCGTGAAACTTATGTGCTGAGGAGGTAATAAAATCAATGTTCAATTCTTTTACATCAATAGGGATATGCCCATAGGTTTGAACTGAATCTGAATGAAACAATGCATTGTATTTTTGACATAGGGCACTGATGGCTGCTAAAGGAGCTATTGTTCCGATCTCATTATTAGCGTGCATAATGGAAACAATGGTTTTGGATTGATTGTTCCCTAATAATTGCTCCAAATTATCTAAATCAATATTGCCTTTGTGGTCAATGACAAGGTAATCTACATCAATTGAAATCCATTTTTGTAAAAACTCAACGGTGTGTAATACACAATGGTGTTCTATAGGCGTTGTAATAATTCTTTTCACACCGAGATCCCGTACTGCACCCATTAGTGCCATATTGGAGGCTTCGGTGCCTCCAGATGTAAAATAAATTTCTAAGGGATGGGCATTAATGGTGGATGCAATATTGCGCCTGGCCATTTCTATTGCGGCCTTTACCTCTCGGCCTATGGCATGCGACGCCGAAGGATTGCCATACATTTCACTGTAATATGGCATCATCGATTCCACTACTTCGCCCGCTATTGCAGTAGTAGCAGCATTATCCAAATATACTTTCAAACCATAAAAATGTCTGCAAAGTTATAAACATTTTATTAATGTCCTTTTCTCAATAATAACAGCACACCTCCTATCATACAGCGACACCACACTATTTCAAATTCTATAGTTAGGTTGGCACATTATTATCTGTGCATAAAAAGGGCTAAATCATAATATAAAGAGATACTACTATAAACTTCGATTTAGAATGCATAAACAAACGATAAAAAAATTTCAATGATCAAAAATTTCCAAATTTTAATAGGAGTATCCTACTAAAAAAAAACGACATACGATTAATTCAACAAGAAATATTCAGGGCAGGTATTAATTTCTAAAATGATTAATAAGAGAGGCAACAATTATATTATGGATCCGTAGGCCTACCAATCGTAATGCATGCCTTTAGGAATATACTTAGTGACATCGCCATTGTATTTCAATATCTCCCGCACGATGGTAGAGGATATAGGTGCATATTCAGGTGCACTTATAATAAAAATTGTTTCCACATCACCCATTTCTAAATTGAGCTGGGCGATGGACTTTTCATATTCAAAATCAGTCGTATTTCTAAGCCCTCTAATTATAAATTTAGCACCTACTTCGCTGCAATAACTGACAGTTAATCCATCGTAGCTACCTATTGAAATCCTGGGTTCATCGGCATAATAATCTTTTAGTGATGCCAATCTTTTTTCCATCGAATAACAATATTTTTTTTGTGTATTATTGCCTATCCCTATATGTATCTTATCGAATAACGGTAATGCCCTAGTAAGTATATCTCTATGACCTACAGTAAAAGGATCAAATGATCCAGGGAATAAAGCTATTTTCATGGTTCAATAGATTTAGTTGTAAAAATACTAAAAATCGTGGTACCATAATTTCTCTTTATAACAAGCTGTGGATGCTTATCGAAATTATGTGTAGGATTGTGTTCAAGTATGAGCCAGCCACCATCATTCAACAAATTGTGTTCAATAATCCAATCGGGAATTTTTGCAAGGTCGACAAATGCATAAGGTGGTCCTGCAAAAATCATATCATATTGGACCTTACAGCTTTTTATATACTTAACAACATCTAGTTTGAGTATATTTACATTGTATGACAAGCGATTACATATCGTATTAATAAATTGCACATTGCCATTATCTAACTCTACTGTGGTGATCTGCTTAGCACCACGGGATGCAAATTCATAAGTTATCCCTCCTACCCCACCGAACAGATCAAGTACAGTTAGCTCTTCGATATCGAATCTATTATTCAGTATATTGAAAAGTCCTTCTTTCGCTATATCCGTAGTAGGTCTAGCAGGGGTTTTGTGCGGGGGATCATATCTAAATCCGCCATCCTTTCCACCAGTAATCCTCATTCGATGGCGTATAAGTGAAAATAATGTTGATAGGGCAATATACCCAGTTCCTCACAATAGGAGTTTGTATCAGGACGATTTCCAAAATAAGATTTTTGGAAATAAGCGGAGATGGTTTGATAATAATTATCATCGCGCTTTATATCTCCAAATAGCACAAGCACATCACGACTTATATCGAATTTATGACGGTTAGCCATACTCATGAGAAAATACAATACATCTGATGGTGTCTCTATCTCTACGCTCATTACATCATTAAAACTGTTATCCGTAAATACAAAAATATTCAACTGATTTTTTATGATCTGGGCGAGCATTTTTTTACCTAACCCTAATCTGTTTTCGTGTTTATATAAGTTCAAGGATTCTAATACAGCGTGAGCTATCTTCACATTAGTCCATTGGCTATAGACGAGATCTCTGATTGCTCTATTGATGCTAAAAAGAAAATAATAAGGCTCCTCCTTTATTTTCTCTGCAATTACGAGGTCGTTTTCCCCCAATCGCTGAGTGGCACAAAACAATTTTTCTCGGTCTGCTGGGTTATAAAATACCTCTGGCACTAGGCAATAGTTTCTATTATGAGTGGCAAAGATTACTTTGTTGATAGAAATCTGATTGAGTTCTACATCTTGCAATAGATCCTTAAGTTGATGTGAATTTAATGGATGATGATCCACACCAGTATAAGTTTTCAGTTTTATGATCTTATTGTCTGCGGTGGTATAAGTCCAGCCCAGTTCATAATCACTCTGAAAAACTTTCAAGGTCAAACCATCGTAATCCTCCAGTTTCTTGCCTAATTCATAAATATTTTGGGTAGGTATCATCTTGTAATTTCCTATTGATTCCATAATCGGGCTGAAAGATAGAAAAAACTGGATAATTCGCAATTAGTACTCGACCAATTGAAATTAATGTGTCTCAAAAATGCCTTTGTTTAGTGCAAGTACCTCCCTGCTTTTTCACACATAGAATACAATTAGTTAAGGGGTATCTTACTGGCCATAATACTTCCAAAATTGCTATATTAAAGCAACCAAGCACGAGTTTTTAGGTTTGATTGATAAAACGAGGATCTCCACAACTCTAATGACGAACTAATAACCCAATGCCAGAATAATTTTACTTATTGTTTGAATGCGCTACTACCTTCTAAAATGCTATAAACATAGATCAACCCAATTCTATGAATCAAGATGTATATACTGTTTATTAGTTCCTTCACAAAAGAGAAAGATACAATAAGTAAATCTTGATTGCTAACTAAGAAAGCCATCGTGAGTCGGGCTTAATTGACAATATCTCTGAGAAATTATACTGTTAAACTGTGATCAAATTATAAACTATTTCTATTACTCATTTCATAATCAAAACTTGTTTTTAGAGCTACAGCACAATGCTTACATTACACCTATCAATGCTTGTAACAATGATTAGAATGGTTCATCATGAGAACGCGATAGGGATGCGGAATGGTTTAGTCTTGTCCACTGAATCCCTTCACGAGAGCGATTAAAAGCGCGGATGCTGATAGGCTTGGTAGAATTTTGTATGAATAAGATAAAAAGGGATTCAGTGGACAAGACCGGAACGCAGTGCAGCCTGGAGCAGCCCGGGCCTTTAGGCATCGCCAAAAACAACTATTTTTGAGTTCTTGAGAAGGTCCTAATCAATGATCCTATTTCGCAAAAATCCTATGTATCAGGAAAACAATTATCGATGCATATAGGTATGAAAATTCCAGCCATTGTGCCCATACACAGGATCAAAGAGTATATAATTAGACTACTAGCATCTTGTAATAAAAGGCTCTATTGAATGAGCTATACTTTCAACTATCAATTGCTTTTTACTGCTAGTAACACAACTGTTTTTACTAAGCCTTTCGAAATCATGCGATTTATTTTTTGGCAAACTATCTTGTCTTTATCATCCAAGGTTCAATCACAATTCCAATCTTAGGACAATTAAAACAATAAAAATAGCCTTTTTTGCACTTTTTTTGAAAAGAATGGGGATAATAACATGGCATGTATAGTCAAGAATCTGTAAGTTTGCCCACTTGTTTTCAAGAATATTATGAAAAGACCGAGAAGATTGCGCAAGAATGCGGCTATTCGTGATTTAGTAGCTAATAATTTCCTATCAAAAAACAAATTCATATATCCGCTATTTGTTTACAAAGGGCAAGATAACAGTCGCGCTATTGATGCAATGCCAGGTATCTCACAATGGTCGATTGATGGCGTGGTCCTTGAGGTGGCGGAGGCCTATAAGCTTGGTATTAGACATTTTTTATTATTTGGCAGCGACACTACCAAAGATGAACATGCGCACAGTGCCACCTTACACGCTGGCCCTGTGCCCACCGCCTTGCGCCGTTTACGTGCTGAATTTAACAATGATATTGTGTTATATACCGATGTGTGCTTGTGTGCTTACACGACCACTGGCCACTGTGGGCTAGGAGCGCATGGACATATTGACAATGATTCATCCTTAGGGGTGCTAGCTAAGATGGCACTTACACATGCGGAGGCGGGTGCCGATTTTGTTGCTCCTAGCGATATGATGGATGGTCGGGTTGCAGCTATACGAAGTTTACTCGATGAGCAGGGATTTTCTGAAACGGGCATTATGTCCTATTCAGTTAAATATGCTTCCTCCTACTATGGACCCTTTAGAGAAGCTGCTGGATCAGCCCCTCAACATGGGGATCGCAAGTCCTATCAAATGGATATAAGAAACAGTCATGAGGCCTTAGTGGAAAGCAAGCTGGACGAGGATGAAGGAGCTGACATACTAATGGTAAAGCCTGCCTTAGCATTCTTAGATATTATACAATTAGTTAAGAGCAATACCGATCTACCATTGGCTTGTTACAATGTATCAGGCGAATATTCCATGGTGAAAGCGGCGGCACAAAGAGGGTGGGTTGATGAGGCCAATGTGGTACTAGAAAATTTTTACGCCTTTCACCGTGCAGGAGCTGATATTATTATTTCATACCACATAAAAGAGGCATTAGCTAAAGGCTGGATACAATAGATGCAGTTCGAAAATTCCTATAAGCAAATACTCATCTTGGCCATGCCATTGATGATTTTTCAACTGGCTCAAAATTTAGTGGGCTTTACGGATACAATATTTTTAGGGCGTATAGGAGAGGTTGAGATGGGTGCTAGTGTTGTGTTCAGTGTGTTTTACTATGTGATACAAATGATCGGTTATGGCCTAAGTCGCGGCGGTCAGATATTGATCTCACGTAGAGCGGGAGAATCCAATTTTGAAGAGATAGGCCGACTTACTGACCACCTACTTGCATTAATGATGGCATTGGCATTCTTGTTATTCCTTTTTTTAAAATTTGGGATACAATACACCCTGCCTATGTTTATACAAAACGAGGCTGTATATCGAGCGGGAATTGACTATTTGGAAGCCAGATCCTATGGTGTATTTTTTAGTTTTTTTGGGTTTGTAGTATTGGCATTATATACTGGTATAGGCAAGACGAGGATTATTTTTTGGGTAACTCTTACGATGGGGATATCCAATATTTTTCTTGCTTATGCATTTATATTTGGGATGTGGGGTCTTCCCGCTATGGGGATGAAAGGTGCTGGATTAGCAGCGGCTATAGCTGAGGGGCTTTCCGCATTGCTCGCCTTGGTATTTGTATTTCGCGATCCCATACGCAAGCAAATTGGGTTATTCCAACATTGGCATTTCAAGCCCGAAATTTTCAAGCGCATCATTAATCTATCCTATCCTGTTGTAATACAATATATCGTAGGGCTAGGCGGTTGGTTTCTCTTTTTTACTTTTATTGAAAACCTAGGAGAAAGACCACTTGCTATGAGCGGAATTATGAAACAGATATACACCTTCTACTGCATACCTGCTTGGTCCATAGCGACCGCTGTAAATAGTTTAGTGAGCAATCTCATGGGTCAGGAAAAACAATATGAAATTAGCCAAGCGATTACTAAATCGGTCCTATTGAGTGTAGGCTTAAGTCTGTTAGGTATCTTGTCACTAGAGGTCTTTCCCGATGCCATTATTTCCTTATTCCGCAATGAGGGCACCTTAATCAGTGACACAAAAGAAGTTATGTATGTTCTTTATTTTGCCATCTTGTCTTGTGCAATTAGCACGGTTGTTTTCAATGCTAAGATGGGCACTGGTGCAACTAAATTCTCTTTACTTGTAGAAACGATTGCCGTAATATTTTATGTCATATATGCTTATATAGTTATTAACTTGCTTGAAAAAGGTTTGGTATGGGCTTGGATGAGTGAATTTTGGTACTGGACTGTATTGCTAGTAGGCTCACTTATCTATTTAAAATGGGGCAATTGGAAAGAGCTAAAATTATAAATTTCTTGCTTGTCTTTTGATAATACTAACAAGAGGATTAGCTTATCGTTTTTACAATATTATAATTTTATTATACAGCAATTATTGCTTGATATTTGAACCGCAATACCCGTGAATGAAATTTGGGCGATGCCTCCGGCCCGGGCTGCTCCAGGCTACACTGCGTTTCGGTCTTATTCACTGACTCTTTTTTGTTTCTATATATAAAATAAGGTCTATAACAACACAACTTTCTAAAGAAATCAGTGTTGAGCGTCAGTGAATAAGACTAAACCATTCCGCATCCCTATCGCTTTTGCTGGACACTAGACACTGGACTCTGGACACTAGACTTTAATTAGTTATACCAACAAACATCATAATCGCAAATCGCTTTAACAAGACACTAGATTCTGGACACTAGACTCAGGACTTAATTCTGTTACTGCAACAAACTTCAGTGTGGTAAATCGAAATTCATTTGATAGACAATGGGATACTGAATATTAGACTTAGTGCAGTTCCTACAACAAGCATCAGGGTCGTAAATCCTAGTGCTAAGTTGCGTGTCCTCACGCAACTTCGAAGCCAAG
>CAYZQX010000174.1:0-8034 GCA_964480615.1 uncultured Chitinophagales bacterium
AAAATTACTGCAGTTTGTATTGCCTTGTTTTCATTGATTATTTGGAAGGAAGGGTATGATATTAGGTATTTTATAACATTGATTTGGGGGGGTTGTATTGTGGCATTATTGCCCGATTTCATCAAGGGACTATTTAAGGAATATTATTTTGGTTTCTTGGCTTGGGGAGTATTGTTTTTCTCCTTCTTTCTATCATTGTTTCTCTATTTTACGAATATTGAGCGCGAGGAAATAATCCGAATGGATCTAGCAAAAAAAGTAGCCCTCGAAATTGATCAAATAACTGAATACCGATTCGTCGATATTTCAGTGGGAATCATGGAAGATAAGATTATACAAAAATATTTTACCAATCCAAGTCTGCCAGTAGGTGAAGTAGAGGCGCGTATTAGAAAAAAATATTTTGATGAATATTTTACCAAGTATGACATATCCATATTCTGCTTTCTTGTCGATGGTACTAATCTAAGTTCCAAAAAAAATATCACCCTCAAGGAATATGAACAAAAGATAAACACTGCCCATTCCACCGAAAGCAATTATTTGTTTTTGATTTCAAACCCTGATGGCAATTACAGCTATGTATCGAAGCTACCCATATTTCTGAATGGAGATTTATTCGGCTTTGTAGTGATGGAATTAGAGCAGAGTAGGTCAGGGCAGGCCAATGTATATCCTGAACTCGTTATAGCAGATAAATACAAGACACCAGCCTATTATGAAGACATTAGCTATGCCATTTATAACAAAGGTAATCTGCGAAATTTTTCAGGTAACTATGTGTATCCGCTGAGTATTGATACCAATGTACTGGTAGGTAAAGGAGATTTTGTAAGCGTCAAATTAAAAGGGAATTCACATCTTGCATTCCTTGCAGATGAAGATAGGGTAGTGCTTGTTACGGATCAGGAATACACCGCCACAAATTGGTTTTCAATGTTCTGTTACCTCTTGTTGTTGTTCTTTATTTTAGTCATCTTATTCACACTACTGTACTCTTATTTATATCCCAAAGGCGATAAAGGACTATTTAATAATATCTTCCTTTCTAGCTTACAAAAAAGGATAAATTTTGGGATACTATCCCTCGTACTTGTATCTCTGCTCATAATGGGAGCTGTTACCATTAGCTATTTCTCCAGTCGATACAATCAGGAACAGCAGGAGCGCTTGATGCAAAAATTAAAAGGAATTATCGCAAGCGTGGAATTAGAATTGTCACAAGCAGAACCTTTGATGAGGTCAAACTTATTGTCCGATAATAATCTTTCCGCTAAGCTCAAATCGCTATCTGATATTTTTGGTATTGACGTGAATATATATGACAATTCTGGATTGCTCATCATGACTTCTCAAACCTATATTTTTGAAAAAGGATTGATCAGTGCGAATATGAATCCATTGGCCTACTTCTCATTGACTAGAAAAGGGGAGCGTCAATTCATTAGAAATGAAAATATCGGTAAGCTCAATTATTTATCAGGCTATGGTCAATTAAAAAATAAATTAGGTAAGAATATTGGCTTTATTCAAACACCTTATTTCTCTCGTGAAAAGGAAGTGAAAATGCAAATTTCTAATTTCTTAGTCACACTCATCAATGTATATACCATTATTTTTATCCTTTCAGCTCTGATTGGTATCATCGTTAGTAATTCCATTACAAGGTCACTTACACTTATAGGTAGCAAGTTGCGGAATATACGACTGGGGCAAACCAACGAAAAATTAGATTGGCCTTACGATGATGAGATAGGCGCATTGGTGTCACAATACAATACCATTATCGACGAGTTAGATAAGAGTACTAAACTATTGGTGATCTCAGAAAGACAGATAGCGTGGGAATCCATGGCCAAGCAAATAGCGCATGAAATTAAGAACCCCTTGACACCTATGAAGCTGAGTATTCAACATCTGCTTCGCGCTCAAAAAGAAAATAGGGCTAACGCCAACGAGCTTACTGAAAGAGTATGCAAAACATTGATTGAACAAATCAATCATCTTTCCGATATTGCGACTGAATTTGGCCTATATGCGAAGATGCCAACCACTCATTTAGATGTGCTCAATTTACAGGAATTAACCAATTCCGTACTTGAACTTTATCCCGATACAGATAATGTAAAGGTGATTCGCGTCATCGTGCCAGATCCAATTATGGTACTCGCCGACCAAGCCCAAATTTCAAGGGTTTTACACAACATTATGAAGAACGCTTTTCAGGCCATACCTGAAGATAAACATGGTATGATTGTTATTAGCTTAAATAAGCAAAATGATGATGCATTACTAAGCATCGCTGATACGGGCGTAGGAATACTGAATGAGCAAGTAGAAAAAGTTTTTGCGCCTAATTTTACTACTAAATCTTCTGGTATGGGTTTGGGTTTAGCGATATCGAAGAACATCATAAATAACCTCGGAGGTGAAATATGGTTTGAGTCTGAAATAGGGAAGGGGACGAGCTTCTATGTGAAATTGCCTCTTTATTTTGGAGACACTCAAGAATAATTGATACTTTTGCCTTCATGAAAAATACTGAAGGATCCAAACAGCTTTTTGAACAAGCAAAACGATATATGCCAGGAGGGGTTAATTCTCCTGTACGTGCCTTTAAATCAGTAGGGGGGCATCCTATTTTTATGTCCAAAGGCGACGGTGCCATCCTCACCGATGTAGATAACAATGAGTATATTGATTTTTGCTGTAGTTGGGGTCCGCTAATTAATGGTCACAACCATCCTATGATCGCTGAAGCAGCCATCCAAGCGGTAAAAAATGGTACAAGCTATGGTACATGTCACCAGGGTGAAGTGGAGATTAGTGAGTTTATAATAAGCCGCCATCGCTTCATCGAAAAAATTAGATTTGTAAGCTCTGGAACCGAGGCTGTAATGAGTGCCATTAGACTAGCTAGAGGTGTTACCAAGCGCGATAAAATTGTAAAGTTTGAAGGCTGCTATCACGGTCATGCCGATGCATTAATGGTTTCAGCAGGCTCTGGTTTAGTAACATTTGGAATAAGCTCATCTGCGGGAATTGCAGCCAATACCATTGCCGATACCATCGTTGTGGAACTGAATGACCACGCCGCCTTGATTCAATTATTTGAGCATTACGGAGATCAAATTGCAGGTGTAATCATTGAGCCAATTCCAGCAAACAATGGATTGTTATTACAAGATATTTCGTTTTTACAAGCATTGCGGGACTTGTGCACGCAGTATGGAGCTATGCTTATATTCGATGAAGTAATATCTGGATTTAGAACCGGCTTTGAAGGTGCTTCTGGATATTATAATATACCAGCTGACATCTATACATTTGGTAAAATTATTGGTGGTGGATTTCCAGTAGGGGCTTATGCAGCAACTGCCTCACTGATGGATCACATCGCACCCTTAGGTTCTGTCTATCAGGCAGGTACATTGTCAGGAAATCCAGTCGCCCTAGCTGCGGGATTAGCACAGCTAAAAATATGTGCAGAAGATGGATATTATGAAACACTCAATGAAAAAACAGCTCGTTTTATTCAAACAATTAATGGGCGTATTGACCCCAGTTGGCCAGTACATATCAGTCACATATACTCCATATTTTGGATATCATTTGGTCTCCAAGCCAAGATTCAAAATGCTGGTCAAATTGACAAGGAAGCTATGAATTATTTCAAAGAATTTTTTCATTTATTACTCAATGAAGGTGTTTATTTTGGTCCATCTGGCTATGAAGTGGGTTTTGTTTCCAGTGCCCACAGCGAGGAACAGTTAGATATTGCCGCCGCTAAAATAAGTAATGCATTAAAGACAGTCTTTACAACTTCATAATTGTTTTTTCTGATTTAGTTGGGAATGGTTTGTTTTTTGGATAGGTGAGGAGATCCTTAGTAATTTCAGTATGCAGTTTTTGGCGATACTTTCGTCCTAGGATATTCAGGTCTAAGCTATACTGGCAATTATATTTCGTTCAAGTATTTTGTCTGAATATTTACATAATTGGTTGAAATTAAATGCATTATAAGTTACTCTCTATTCAATAATTACATTTCAACGCAAGTCATTATGTGAGAATATTTTTCCCTTATCCTAGAATCGAATAGATTGGAAACATGGTTTAAGTTAGCAAAAAAGTATGTATCATAAATATGAAATTCCGTCTCTTTCCTGATGTTCTTTCAAGTTGTATTCGCGATAGGGATCGCAGCGACACCCCACAGCGACTTTAGGGAGCGAGGAGTATAGCGTAGAGCCCGGGCCTTTAGGCATCGCCATAATCGCAAACTTATGAGTTGTTTAGCAAGCCCTAATTAATTTTCTTTTGAGAAAAAATATTTCCTTTGTTCCTAGAACAGGATGATATGAATGAGTTGTTCACAGTTGGTTTTATGTAACAGTAAAATACTATGGCAAATACGCATAGTAAGTTGATTCAGCCATTCGATTCAATGCTTCAGCACTTGCAAATGTTCATAGAAAGGATTAATCAGTCTTCGGATTGATTAATCCAGCAATCCCCAGTAGAAGGGGACTTTTGATAAGGCTATTTAACATAATATTAATTATTTGACAAATGTCTCAAAAAATAGGGTAGTCTAATATACCTCTAAAACCCGCCTGACACTGCCTTGCTCCAATAAGAATTTTTTTGCTTCATCATAACTGTAATTGCGCTTTTCCAATATCATCATAACACCTCTGTGAATAAGTTTTTCATTGGTTAGTTGCATATCAATCATTTTATTGCCTTTCACATGTCCGAGTTGTATCATCACTGTGGTACTAATCATATTTAGGATCAATTTTTGGGCTGTGCCTGATTTCATTCGAGTACTACCAGTAATGAATTCAGAACCCACTAAGGCGATCATCGGGTGATCGGCCAGCTCAACTATTGGAGAATGTGGGTTACAAGTAACACAGGCTGTCAAAAGTCCATTTTCCGACGCATTTTTTAAAGCACCGAGAACATAAGGTGTTGATCCTGAAGCAGCTATGCCAATAATTGTGTCTATAGGTTTAATTTCATAATGCGACAAATCAATCCAAGCTTGATTGGGATCATCCTCGGCAAATTCTTGTGCTTTTCGGATGGCACGATCACCACCTGCTATTAGCCCGACAATTTTGTCAGCGCTTACACCAAATGTAGGCGGACATTCAGAGGCGTCTAATATACCTAATCGCCCGCTGGTACCGGCACCAAGATAAAACAACCTACCTCCATCGCGCATTCTAGGGATTAACACTTCTAAGAAAGCTTCAATATTGGGGATGATTTTTTGTACCGCTAAAGCAACTTTTTGATCTTCTGAATTAATGCCTTCGAGTATTTCAACAACTGACAGGCTTTCTAAATTATTGTAATTGCTATCAGCTTCCGTCAATTTGTGATTGGAATCCATAATAATTTCAATTCAACTTGTGGTGGAATTACAAATTTTGCAATAAGACGTGTTCTAACTTATCGCGTTTTGTTTTTAGGTATTTTGAATTGTGTTTGTTTGCTATGATTTCGAGTGGTATATTTTCCACAACTTCTAAATCATAACTTATTAGCCCTACGCGTTTCTTTGGATTATTAGTCAGCAATTTTATTTTTCGTACCTGTAAGTCACTTAAAATTTGTGCCCCTATGCCATAATCTCGTTCATCTTTTTGAAATCCCAGTTGTAGGTTAGCATCCACCGTATCGAGCCCTTCTTCTTGCAGTTTATAGGCTTTGAGCTTATTGATTAAGCCAATTCCCCTTCCTTCTTGATTCATATACAAGATTACCCCTTGTCCTTCTTTTTCAACCATTGCCATAGCAGAATGGAGTTGTTCACCACAGTCGCAGCGTTGAGAATGTAATATATCGCCTGTAAGACAAGAACTGTGTACGCGTACCATTATGGCTTCATCCTCTTGCCACTCTCCCTTTACAAGAGCCAGATGATTATCACCAGTGGTAGTTTGTGAATAAGCGATCAATTTAAAATCACCGAGATCGGTGGGCATATTAACCTCTACTTCTCTTTTTATAAGCTTCTCGGTTGATAATCGGTATTTTATAAGATCTTGTATGGATACGATTTTTAGGTTAAATCTTTGGGCTACTAATAATAGTTCGGGGAGTCTGGCCATCGTGCCATCTTCATTCATAATCTCTACAAGGACACCTGCGGGATCAAAACCTGCAAGCCTTGCTAAGTCCGTAGTAGCTTCGGTATGGCCAGCTCTACGCAGGACGCCCCCTTCTTTTGCCCTTAGCGGAAAAATATGCCCAGGTTTGGCGAGTTCATAGGGCTTAGTATTTGGGTTTATTAAGGCTTGAACGGTAGCTGCCCGATCGTGGGCTGAAATGCCAGTAGTGCAGCCATATCCTATCAAATCGATACTAACTGTAAATGGTGTTTCGTGCAAGGAAGTATTTTGCCCTACCATCAATGGAAGATCCAGTTCATCCGCTCGGGATTCCAGTATTGGTGCACATATTAAACCTCGACCGTGAGTAGCCATAAAATTTATTATCTCTGGAGTTACATTCGCTGCCGCTGTAATAAAATCACCTTCGTTTTCACGATCCTCATCATCAACTACAATTATAAGTTTGCCTTGCTTTAGATCGTCTAGGGCCGCCTCAATGGTATGGAGCATACTCATTTTTTTTTCGCAAAAATAGAACAATATCCTTATACTTTGGAAATAGTAGCGTTTTTTAATTATCTAGTGATGGAAGGCTGCTGCTTTGGCTAGTGATATTATGCTATCTATCGGCATTTTTTAGATCAATAATTTGTTAACCGTCCCTTGTCACTAATTTGTTTAATACTATGGTTTTCAGCCAGCTATTGGCAAAAATGTTAAGGGATACTAGACGCTAGTGCTGTAATCAACTTCAGGATTGTAAATCGGGAATTGGAAATCGCGCTAGCCTATATTGATAAATAATTTACTCATATAGATAGCTTTAGTTGCTTATAAACTATTAAAGTAGTTGTGCAACTCAGTGAGTATAGTGGCTTGATTGAACTCTGATTCAATTAGTTTACGGGCATTTTTTCCTATTAAATCAGCATCGAATTTTTTATCTTGTATTGCCGCCATTTGTGCTATAAATTCAAGCTTTTGATCGGCAATAAATATATTTTCACCATTGGTATAAGCTATTCCTTCCGCTCCTATTGTCGTGCTGATAACCACCATTTCTTTTGCCATAGCTTCTAGCAATTTTATCCTAATTCCTGAACCTGATAATAAGGGTGCTATTAGGATCTTATACTGATCTAAGTAGGCAATAGCATTTTCAACTTCACCAATTATTTTCACATCAGGGATATTTACTTGAAGCAGCGACTCTGGAGGATTTTTTCCAGCGATATCAAGCGTTAAATTTGGGAATTTGATTTTTAGGGCTGGCCATATTTCTTTTAAAAACCACATAAGTCCTTGCAAGTTTGGAATCCATTCAAAACTTCCTATAAAACAAAGTGCATTTAAATTTTTATTCTTCGTGGGAGTATATTTTTCGAGTTCTAAATACTGTGGAAAGTAAAAAATTTTATTCGTATATTTATTAAATTCAGCTGAATCATTTTTAGAAATGGTCATAACACCATCATATTTTTTTATGATTTCAGTCTCATATTTCTTAATCTTTGGGGTTAGATTTTTAAGGTATAATTTTCTGAGAATATTAGACTCTGATGCCCCTACCCTTTCCCATATCTGCCACTCCACATTGTGAGCTCTCAGGATAAATTTTGCTTGAGTGTATTTTTTTATATGCTCAATATACATGCCCATATAAGGCCCTTCTGTTTGGATAATATCAAATGTTTCATCTTTTAGTAGGGTGATAAGGCTCTCTAAGTATTTTGCATCGAAAAATCTTTTAACATTATAGGGGAATTTTTGAAATAGACTTGCAAATAACTTGAAGTATTGGATATCGGTGTCTATATCAATGGCAGTGACTCGGCATATTTTTTGAAGTTCACTGATGGATTGACGATGTTTTTTTGGGTTTAGACAATAAAAGTAAACATCATAT
>CAYZQX010000175.1:0-8017 GCA_964480615.1 uncultured Chitinophagales bacterium
AATCCTTTGTATGAAAGGATTTGCAAGCGATGGATCGAAACCTAATTACCCATTTCAGAGAGAAATTTTAGACGCATAGCTCGCATCTCTTCATAAGAATAATCATCATCAAATTCCTTAAGGGCCATTTTAATATCATCGGTTTCGGCAGTCATAAAATATTGGAATATTTCATCTTGTTGATCCTTGTCCATCATATCATTAATGTGGTAATCAAAATTGAGTTTTGTGCCACTGGATATTATGCTTTCGATCTCTTCCCACATTTCTTCAATACTGAGATTTTGTGTCTTGGCAATTTGTTCCAATGGAATTTTTTTATCGATATTGGTGATGATAAACACTTTGGTCTTAGACTTATTAGCAATTTGTTTTACGACAAAATCCGACACCCTTTCGATGTTGTTTTCTTCTACATATTTGGCGATGACTTCAACGAATTTTTTGCCGAATTTTTCTGCTTTGCCCTTGCTTACACCTGTAATGTTTTCTAACTCAGCTAGGGTAATGGGATAGAGCGTGGCCATATCCTCTAAGCTAATATCTTGAAATAATACGAATGGTGGTAGCTTCTTTTCTTTGGCTACGGTCTTGCGCACATCTTTCAACATTTTGAGCAATTCAGGATCAAGTGCTGCTGTGCCTCCTTCAGAAACTTCTACATCAGTCGATACACCAAATTCGTGATTGGATGCCACCTTGATAGAGTAGGGATGATCGATGTATTCTTTGCCTTTAGGGCTCACCTTTAGCACGCCATATTCTTCTATGTCCTTCGATAGCAGGTCGTGTAATAATGCTTGGCGCAATACAGCATTCCAATAGTTCATTTCCTTGCCTTCTCCTTTCGCAAAAAGCTTATTTTTATCATGCTTAAAGCTGATGATGTCTTGGGTTTTTTTGCCCATTAAAAACTCAGCGACATACTTGATATTAAAACTTTCATTGACCGCTATTACAGCTTTTAAGGCTAATGCGATATCATCCTTAGCTTCGAGTCTTTCCTTGGGGTGGAGGCAATTGTCACAATTTTTACAATTTTCTCCTGTATAGTTTTCTCCAAAATAATGAAGTACAAATTTTCTTCGACATTCAGCCGATTCGCTGTATCCCACAACTTCAAGTAAGTGCTGACCACCTATCTCCCGCTCTTTCACTGGCTTGTCGCGCATGAATTTTTCGAGCTTGGATATGTCGGTATAATTGAAATAGGCGATACATCTCCCTTCTAATCCATCGCGTCCTGCACGGCCTGTTTCTTGATAATAGTTCTCAAGCGATTTAGGGATGTCGAAATGTATTACAAAGCGTACATCTGGCTTATCAATACCCATACCAAAGGCGATGGTGGCACATATAACTTGTACATCTTCCATTAAGAATTGATCTTGTACCTGACTACGCATAGCTGCTTCCATACCTGCATGATAAGGAGCTGCATTCACTCCATTAACTTGCAATACCTCTGCGAGTTCCTCAGTGGTTTTGCGATTGAGGCAATAGATAATGCCTGACTTCCCTGAATGAGATTTAATAAACTGAACGATGTTTTTAATCGTTTCTTCTCTATTCGGTTTGGGTCTTACTTCGTAATATAGGTTAGATCGGTTAAAGGAGGAGATGTATATATTCGGATCGCGCATTTTGAGCGTTTTCACGATATCACTCTGCACTTTAGGGGTAGCAGTAGCTGTAAGAGCGATAATAGGCATTTCTCTATTGATCTCATCGATCATCGCACTTATACGGCGATATTCAGGACGGAAATCGTGTCCCCATTCTGAAATACAATGCGCCTCATCCACTGCAACAAATGAAATAGGTAAGGTTTGCAAAAATTCGATTGTTGTATCTTTGCCAAGTGTTTCCGGAGCTACATAGAGCAGCTTGGTATCCCCTTTTTGCAAATCCTCCTTTACAGTCCTTATCTGCTGCCTATTGAGTGAGGAGTTGAGAAAATGGGCAATATTGTCATTGCTGCTATAGCCGCGTATAAGATCTACTTGATTTTTCATAAGGGCGATGAGGGGTGAAATAATAATGGCTGCACCCTCCATCATCAATGCTGGCAGCTGATAGCACAGGGATTTTCCACCCCCTGTGGGCATGATCACCAGATTGTCATTTCCTTCAAGTACTGATTTAACGATATATTCCTGCTCTCCTTTGAACTGGTCAAAACCAAAGTTTTGCTTGAGCGATTCCAGAACATTAGGTTCCAAGGTTGAATTCATAATTTGATTGTTCTAAACTATTTCTATAAAATGATAAAAGCTAACGCTAAATTTACCCCAATTTTTTTAATCTACCAATACCTTTGGGTAAAAATATTTAGATTATTTTGAAAATGTCGCTACAAAGTAAAATGATAGCTGCAAATGTCCTTCGCATGGAGGCAGAAGCATTGCTGGCCTCGGTAGAAAACCTTGGGGAAGATTTTGACGAAATTGTGTCACAAATATACACTCTTCAAGGCAATCTCATCCTAACTGGTGTAGGAAAAAGTGCAATCATTGCCCAAAAAGTTGTTGCAACATTGATTTCCACTGGCACACCTGCCTTTTTTATGCACGCATCGGATGCCCTACACGGTGATTTAGGCATGCTGAAAGCTGGTGATATGATAATATGTATCTCAAATTCAGGAAATACGGCGGAGCTATTGGCCATGTTGCCGCTGCTCAAGGAACTAAAGATTAAAATTATTGCCATCACAGGCCAAAAAAATTCTGAACTGGCGAAAGCTGCTGACTATGTGGTAAATTCACATGTACTCCTTGAAGCGTGCAGTCTAAATCTAGCTCCTACTTGCTCCACTACTGTACAAATGGCACTTGGAGATGCTATTGCCATCGCCTTGTTGGAAAAAAGATCATTCGATGCCCAAGATTTTGCCAGAATTCATCCCTCTGGTATGCTAGGCAAAAAATTATGGCTCAAATCAGGGGAAATGGCAGCTCGACATCAACGACCACTGGTTGCCCTACAGGACCCAATCAAAAAAATTATCTCTGTAATCACTACTGGACGCCTAGGGGCTACCGCAGTAGTTGACCAGCATAATCATATATGCGGTATAATTACCGATGGAGATATAAGGCGTATGCTAGAGAATTATGAAAATTTGGCTGGTATCACTGCGCAAGATATATATTCACCCTATCCTAAAATAATTGAGGCTAATAGTATGGCACAAGAAGCGATGGATATGCTTAAAAAATACAATATCGGTCAGCTAATTGTCCTAGATCAAGAAAAATATTTGGGAATGATTCATATACACGATTTGTTAAAAGAAGGATTTGACTAATTTTGCCAACCGTTTAGTATTATTAATAAATCAATCGATTAATCTTTTTAATGAATCAGCAAGTATATGTAGTCATATTAGCAGGTGGCCAAGGCACCCGTTTTTGGCCTAAAAGTCGATCTAACTACCCCAAGCAGTTTATTGATATTCTAGGACAAGGAAAATCCCTTCTCAAAGCAACATTCGACCGATACAAGAAAATAGTTCCAGCTAACCATATATTTGTAATTACCAATAAGAAGTATGTAGGCCTTGTAAAAGAACATTTGCCGCTGATCGAAGATACCCAGATTATTAGTGAACCATTTTCGCGCAATACCGCTACCTGTATCGCCTATGCTGCCTATAAAATACAATCCATAGATCCTAAAGCCGTACTCGTCATCGCTCCCTCTGATCACCTCATTAAGGATGAAGCCGCATTTGCCAAAGCATTGAAAAAGG
This sequence comes from uncultured Chitinophagales bacterium, assembly GCA_964480615.1. GTDB lineage: Bacteria > Bacteroidota > Bacteroidia > Chitinophagales > UBA2359 > CAYZQX01. The sequence continues at coordinate 3,755 of CAYZQX010000175.1, forward strand.
CGTGTAACTATGCCAAGACCAATGATGTGCTGCTCACACTGGGAATGGTTCCTAATAGGCCTGATATTAACTATGGCTATATCCAGCACCTGGATCAGGCCAATGAGAATGGCGTCTTTAAAGTGAAAACATTTACTGAAAAACCAAACCTCGAACTAGCTGAAGAATTTCTACGATCAGGTGATTTCTTGTGGAATGCAGGAATATTTATATGGAAAGCAAATGTAATTATAGATTCATTCAGACAGTATATACCCGAAATTTCAGAACTCTTTGAAATGTATATGATCAAACTCAATACGATACAAGAAACTGAATACGTGGAAAAAATATATGGAGCAGCACCGAGCATCTCTATAGATTATGGGGTGATGGAAAAAGCGAGTAATGTATATGTCATACCTGCTGACTTTGGGTGGAGTGACTTGGGTACTTGGAGCAGTACCTGGGAGCAAAGCCAGAAAGATGAACAAGGAAATGCTGCACATAATAACGGAATAAAACTCTATGAATGTGAAAATAACATCGTGCAAATTCCAAAAAATAAAATCGCTTATATACAAGGTGTTGAAGGGCTTGTAGTTATCGATACTGGAGACGTATTGATGATATGCAAAAAAGAAGATGATCACTTTGTAAAAACATTTTTACAAAGCATTAAGGATCAGAAAAAAGATGAACTATTGTAATTGCATTTCATTTATAATCAATATTTCAATTCAATCTTATTGCCTTAATTTTTACCTTGATGATCATTGAAAATGATTAATGATTATTGGTTAGCAATTGTGTTATATAATCTAAAGCTCGATCAATGTTTAAAAAGCATGGATTAGCTATATTTTTGTAGCTGATATATGATAACTTTATAAAGCTAAAACTGTAGCTGAATGTATAATAGCTAGCACCAGAAATTCATTATGCCAAATGCTGTTTAGGCTCATTGTCTTTCGATCATTACTATATCGCAAAGCTAAATTGACAGAGATACATACTTCCTAATATTGCAATGTTGTATTCGCGATAGGGATTGCAGCGGATATCCTTTTAGGAGGCAATAAGGATTGTAATATTTCGAGTGTTAATAGCGCTTATAGTAATAGGTGATAGGATGGTTGCTAGTAAGAAACTTTGCCTCCTAAAAGATAGGAGATAAATCGAGCCACCAAATTAAATAATATTACAAAAATGGTGGCGATGATTCTGGCTCACCGAAAGAAAATATAAAGCCAGAAAAAGCCCGGGCCTGTAAGGCATCGCCTTATTCCTTAGTTATAAGTTGTTAGTCAAAGAGGCTATTCTATCGTAATGCGTACATATAATAAGCACTATTATTTCACTTGTATTACAGTATATACGGGTATAAAAAAAGCAGAGAACTTTATTCCTAAGGAAAAAATTCTCTGCTCGTAAGTATTAATTTATTGAAACAATAAATTAAAATAATTTAGCCTGATATGGCTATTGCTTTTTTAGTATGCGAACATACTATCTTATTGTTGTTGTAGCTGGATTAGGAACTACATCAGTATATACAGGTGCAGTTATAGTATGCTTAATCGCTGGCTTATTGAGATCTGCTGAAGTGTTGTGGATCGAAGAAATCGTAGGTGCTATTACTAAGGATACGATACTCATAAGTTTAATGAGGATATTCATACTAGGACCTGAGGTATCTTTGAATGGGTCACCTACTGTATCTCCAGTAACTGAAGCTTTATGGGGTTCTGATTTTTTGTAATAGATTTCGCCATCTATATTAACACCTTTTTCAAAAGATTTTTTTGCATTATCCCAAGCACCACCAGCATTATTCTGAAACATACCTAGTAGTACGCCACTGAGTGTAGCGCCTGCTAAAAATCCACCTAGTACTTCGGGCCCAAATACAAATCCCATAATCACAGGCGATAGCAGGGCCAATGCGCCAGGGATCATCATTTCACGTATCGAAGCGTTCGTGGATATCGCCACACACTTATCATATTCAGGCTTGGCTTTGCCTTCCATAATTCCAGGTATCTCGCGGAATTGACGTCTTACTTCTTCCACCATCGCCATCGCTGCTCTTCCCACAGCGGCGATCGCCATCGAAGAAAACAAATAAGGTATCATACCACCTATGAATAAGCCCGCTAATACATCGGCTTTGTATATGTCGATACTATCAATATTAGAAATCCCTACAAATGCAGCGAATAACGCTAAGGCTGTCAATGCTGCTGATGCGATCGCAAATCCCTTGCCTGTGGCAGCAGTAGTATTTCCTACAGCATCTAATATGTCCGTTTTTTCACGTACCTCAGCAGGTAATGCGCTCATTTCGGCAATACCTCCTGCATTGTCAGCGATAGGTCCAAATGCATCGATGGCTAACTGCATAGCTGTAGTAGCCATCATCCCCGCTGCGGCGATCGCTACTCCATATAAGCCTGCACACAAGTAAGAACCATATATACCACCTGCTAATACGATGATTGGTAGGGCTGTGGACTCCATACCCACACTCAATCCGCCTATGATATTCGTTGCGTGTCCAGTCTTGGATTTTTGAACAATACTCATTACTGGGCGCTTACCCATAGCAGTATAATATTCAGTGATCATACTCATAAGTGTACCTACCACAAGACCTATCAGGATTGCTTGAAATACTTGGTATTCAGTAAATACGACACCGCGCAACTCCATTTGTGGAGGAAGCATCCAAGTAACTAAGAAGAAACAAGCGATACCAGTGATAATTATTGAACCCCAGTTGCCCATATTCAATGCCTTTTGCACGGTTGCTACGGTAGGTGCTGCGGTCTCGCTGATTTTAACAAAAAATGTTGCTATAATAGAAAAAATAATACCCATGCCAGCAATAAGCATTGGCAATAATACAGGGGCAAATCCACCAAACTCATCAGAACTTATCGTTTCACGACCCAATACCATCGTTGCTAATACAGTAGCCACATAAGAGCCAAATAGGTCGGCACCCATACCCGCTACATCACCCACATTATCACCCACATTATCAGCAATGGTAGCTGGGTTTCTTGGATCATCCTCGGGAATACCAGCCTCAACCTTGCCTACTAAATCCGCGCCCACATCAGCTGCCTTGGTATATATACCGCCGCCTACACGAGCAAATAGGGCAATGCTTTCAGCTCCTAGTGAAAAACCAGTTAATACCTCTATGGCTTTTTCCATGCCGTGGGAGTCCACCGAAGTGGCACCAAATGCGTTGGTAAGTATGAGGTATAAGCTGCCAAGCCCTAGTACAGCTAGTCCAGCAACACCCATACCCATCACCGATCCACCGGTAAATGAAACATTGAGTGCCTTCGCTAAACTGGTACGTGCTGCCTGTGCCGTACGTACATTCGCTTTTGTGGCGATCTTCATACCCACATAACCAGCTGTTGCCGAAAATATGGCACCCATCAAAAATGTAAGTGCGATTGTCCAGTGACTATTTTCCTGAGTCGAACCCATTACACCTAACAATATGGCGGCTATTATTCCAAAATAGGTCAATACTCTATACTCCGCCTTTAGGAAGGCCATCGCACCCTCAGCTATGTAATCACTAATCTCACGCATGCGCGCATCCCCAGCGTCTTGAGCCTTCACCCAATTACTCTTCATAAATGTAAAAACCAGCGCTATAAGGCCAAATACTGGTATCGAATAAGCTACAAAATCCATATAAATAAATATTTCTATCCTTAAAAAATCAAAATTAGCCTGCAAAGGTAAAATATTTCGCCATACTTTCTAGGGAATTTTGGCCTTTTTATTCATAGTTTCGAGCGAATCGCAGAGATTTTCTACCGCTGGAGGGATGCTTCAAAAAAATAATCACTAGGTTTTAGTCGATCCCGCATAGCTAATTTTTTAGGGGCCATTCTAAGAAGCACACTGCCTATCGATCGCAGTATGCTTCTTAGAACCGCGCTTTCCGCTTTACTCCATTGCACTCCGCTCCATTGCGTGCTCGCTGCAATCGCTTGTCCGAATACAAGATGACCAAGCCTAGTCTTAATAACGAGCGTAAGTATTCCTAATAGAACTAAAACTGTGGTTCCTAGAGTAAACCAGCGAATTGCAAAAATTCATAATATCAGCACCACCATCTTACTGACTTACTCAATATAAATAAAACTAGGGTTGGAAGGATTAGTAGGGGATATAAAGACTTTGTGATCGATTGCTAAAGTTAATCAATTAGGACAGCGCACAAGAGAAGTAAAAAGCTTATAACTATATAAC
>CAYZQX010000176.1:0-8009 GCA_964480615.1 uncultured Chitinophagales bacterium
CTTGCATCACTGCATTTGGGGGGATGGACGCCCTGTGAAAAGCACAATCAAACTGTCGCAATTAGCAGCAACATATCTATCAACAAAATTATTCAATTTCTTATTCCATGGGTCACAGAGCGAAGGCCCTGAAGTTGGCAATATTTCGTGTTTCAACTAGTAGGCCTATGATTCCAGCTTTAATTTAGTAGCCTACATGAAAAGCCCAATCTAACTGGCTCGTAGGGATATCATGTGTTTCATAAATTATTATTCCATTTCGCAATACTGCAATTCCAAATAACTGAGGGTAGTTGTTACCAGCCTGCGGGTTTCCTGCCACAGGAAGTGCTTGCTCATAAAAACTTAATCCAGTAATATAACTGCTTACCCCCGGAATTGTACTTGCCGTAAAACTAAAATACTTGTTTGTACTAATGGGCCACTGCCAGACTGTATTATTAGCAGAGGCTATACATATAGCCCCATCACCCACGGCAGGCACACCAGGGCTACTCCCACCTATTCTGGAATTATCTAGATTATTAAATCCTCTAATATTTGAGATACTCATACAAGATCCCACAATTTCAGGACTTAGGTTTCCAACTTCCATTTCATCTGAATCGGCAGATGAGAAATCCCAGCGAGCGAGTTCATAATTACAGTATGGATATTCATTCCTATAATAAGTAGTTTTTGCCACAGCGGTTTGACATCTATAACCTGCTGCTATCATACCATTACTATAATTATTTATTGGATCTATAGATGGCCAAATCAAATTTACATAATAGATAGGATATACCAGGCGATAATAGGACTTAGCTAATTCAGTTGCATAAGCTGGATCATAAGTTAATAGGTTATTTACATTATTAGCATGATTTATTACATCAGTAATGCCAGGACTGATAGCTATAATACTACCTGATCCAACAATTTCATTTCCAATGACATTGGTGTAATGGCTATTATCATCCACGGTTAAATCACTTATTCCCACCCGATTTCTCAATAGCGTATTTCCAGGACCACAGGGACCCCAATAATCTGACACAGTGGCTTCTTGAACTATATTTGATTCAAACAGATTCATGAAAGGATAGTGGCCATGTAAAGATATATCCGGTGGGATACTACTATTAGTAGTCCAATAGGGATCAGTAGAACAATTATAACCAAAGACATTTCCATTCGCACCATTTTGTACCATCATAGAATGCCGCAAATGATCAAATACATTGTCCTCGATAAGGCAATCGGTAGTATGCATGCCACATTCTACTCCATAACCTTGCCCACCACCGCCATAGACAAAAGAATGATGAAAATAATTTCCACGTATAAAATTATTCAAAGCACGATCCTGCTTGACATGCATACGGCTTGTCATATTGCTTTCCACACCTAATATCCAGCATCTAGTGGCAATCCTAAACCGAAAATTATATCCATCCATTAATGGGTTGGTAACTTCCAAATAAAAATTTTCAAATCCACAATTTTCAACAAACTGATCATACGATTTAGCTCTTATATATCCAAAACCATTATCATCACTAAAGGAGATTTTCAATGGTCTATCTATCGTTATAGTTCCGGTGGAGGTAGATACGTTCAGTATTTTAGCCAATTGTCCCACAGACTCAGCGGAAGAAGACGTATTCCAGTCGATAGGATTAGTTGTATTCATCCAAGCGCTAATATTTGCCTGATATATCTCAAAATAATTTCCAACAACAAAAAGATTAGGGTTATCCACTACTATTTCAGTGGAGCCCTGGGTATAGCCACCTATGACTGATGCATATACAGATTCAGAAAAGCCATTTACGTCGAAACAGTTTGTAAGCGAATTACAAAAAATTCGTGTATTAAGCCCAGATCCCCTCAAAATTCTACCGTTTTTTCTTATTTCTAATTCGGAATTTATCACATAATCACCGGGTGGAAACATAAAAACACAAGGAGATGGATAACTTGTAGTATTATTTATGAGCGATTGTAAAGCAATACTATTGTCAGTTATTCCATCGTTGATTAATGGTGGAATAGTACTTAACACATTATAGACTGTCAAATTTGATGGCAGCCCATTTTTTATACCCACATTTGTCCAATCACATGACTGAACAATAGGTAATGATTGCCCAACCAATCGGTAATAGAAAATAAAAATAATCAAGAAGGCAATATTTATTACAGCGCGATTTTCAGGCATATTTCATGATCTTAATTTAAAAAAAAATTAATGCGATTTTTAATTGAATTCCAAACATTCTGAAGGCATAGCTTACCGAAGTACAACCTGATCGTTTAATTGAGGACTTAATTGTTATCAATCTGCCACCTTAAAAAAATTTCTATACTCTCAAAATGCTCCTTCTGCAAGATAAGCTATGGAGTTTATACTATCAATTCTTTAAACACCTAAAGGCTCACATTCTCCTAAAATGATAGGTTCTTCCCCAGAAAATTCAAAGGAGGCGAAAAACGCGGCTAAAAAATCAAAGAACAAGCATAGATTTTCTTGTGACCTTAATAACAACCCTTGTAAATATTTACAATACAGAAATTTTGTTTTTCAATTTAGACAGAAAAAACATTATTTCACACTAGCACCTCAATAATCATACCATAAACAATCTAATTTTCGATATGCTAGCTAATAATTTGGTTATCAATTACTTAAAATGACATCTTGTGCGCATTTTTCCCTCCGGGCAATTTAATGACTAATTTTAAATAGTCTAAACACCACATTTTGTCTATTCCAACCCAGTTACTATTTCCATTGGACGCCCCAATTGCTATTCATTAAAGACATAAACTGTCATTGTAGTATGAATTACACATTGGTACATTTTCTAATACAAATAAAAATTTTTGCCTTATTTATGAGAGAAATTTAATGGGGTCTGAGAATTTTTATTTATGAAAAAAATGGGCTTCCCCTCTATCTAGGAATCTTTAACGGAGGTAAAAGGTGTGATCATATAAATTATATTTAGAAACAAATAATATTTATGGCAACAAATGACAAAATATACTATCCTTCTAAAAGTAATGAAATTTTGGCTCAAAAATTGTAATAATTGTACAGAAAAAAATGATGAAACATTTCCTTTTGCTCCTAGCATTAGTGAGCCTTATTATTGTAACGGGCTGTGAGAAAGAACAAACTGGCGATTCTCTACCCAGCTCATCGTATGATAATTCCATCTCTATTAAATGGTTTGAAACATTTAGAAACCTAACAAAACTAAACACGGGGTTCACGCCACCAGTAGCGGCAAGGGCATTTGGGTATTGTGGTATTACTCTCTATGAATCTGTAGTAAATGGAATTCCAAACGCAAATTCACTATCAGGGCAATTACAAGAATTAAATATCCTTCCCACACCAGCGGCGGATGAATCCCTTAGTTTCGCAATAGTGGCCAATGCCGCACTGGCCGATGCTGCAAGATACTATTATGCAAATATGAGCGATAGTATGATGCAGGTGGTATTTGACTTAGAAAGAACAATTGATGAAGAATATGGTTCAAGCTTAGAACCGGAAGTATTCTATCAAAGCAGAATATATGGCAAAAAAATTAGCGCAGCTATCTTTGATTGGTCGAAAACAGACGGTGGTCATGAAGGTTATACAAGAAATTTTCCTGACTCTTATGTTGTCCCTCAAGGCGAGGGTCTTTGGATACCTACAGGAATTCAGCTCCGCCCATTGCAACCCTTTTGGGGAAATAATCGAACATTTATCCCAAATTGTACTATGCTATCTCAACCTGAAACCAGCCCACCGACATTTTCAACAGACCCTGCCAGTGAATTCTATTTAATGGCAGAAGAAGTTTATACAACTACCCAAAATTTATCTGACGAGCAAAAAAATATTGCCAAATTTTGGAGTGATGATCCGGGAAAGCCAGGCACACCTCCAGGTCACTCTATTTCAATTGCTCTGCAGATACTTGCCAGAGAAAACACTGATCTCGCTTTATCATCAATAGTACTAGCCAAAGTAGGTATCGCTGTTTCAGATGCCTTTGTATCATGCTGGAAATGCAAATATCAATATAATTTAATAAGACCAGTTAGCTACATTAAGGCTCATATAGATCAAGATTGGTTGCCAATTCTTAATACTCCTCCTTTTCCGGAATTTGTATCCGGACATAGTTCTCAAAGTGGGGCATTTGCAGAGGTTATGACAGATGTTTTTGGTACCAACTATTCATTTATTGATTCGACGCATATAAATAGATCAGATATTGATGGAACGCCAAGGTTATTTACCAGCTTTGAAAATTGTGCAGAAGAAGCAGCTATTTCCAGAATATACGGTGGAATACATTACACCATTTCAAATACAGAAGGGCTGAAGCTTGGTAAAAAAGTAGGGGAAATGGTAAATAGTTTACATTTTGTAAATTAGCACTCATTTTATCATTAATTTTGAGAAATTTACGGATATTTTGTTATTTTTCATTTGTTTTATTTGTCCAGTGTTGTCACACTAAGGAACCATTACCAGTACTATTCCCTTCAGAACCACCAGTACAATTTATTCTGAGTGATCAAAATGGAAATAAATTTACTGATACACTACTATTAGGTAAGTGTTATCTAGTTAGTTTTTTCTTCAGTTATTGTACCGGTATCTGTATAGACATGGAATCAAAATTAGAAACGATATCCATCTTAAATAAAAAGGAATCAAATCATTTTCAAATCATTTCTATATCCGTAGATCCGGAGAGAGATACCCCGGATCGGTTAAAAGAGTATATGCAGGCAAAAGGAATAGACCAAGAAATTCGGTCTCTTCTGGTAGGTAATCACGAACAAGTATTCAGATTAAGCAAAGAGACATTTCATTCTTTTACATTAAAAGATGAAATTATTCCAAATCAAATTTTTCATGATGAACGATTTATTTTAGTAGATAAATTGGGAAAAATTAGAGGGTTTTACCCCTATAATGACAATATAGCCTTTCAAAAACTTATCAAGGATATTAAGTATCTGATAGATGAGTAAATATCCTGGTTATTTGCAATTTTTTATTAGTTTACTTCCTTTCCTGCTAAGGCAGGCTTTTTTAAAAAATTTCTCGGATTCCTTTACATCCCCTCGCAATTCTAATAATAAGGCCATACTTTCATAGACAGAATATAGCATTTTCGGAGGCTCAGTATAACCTATATTTTTTTCGATTTCAAGTCCCATTGTAAAATCCGAAAAATCGAAGGGCTTTGAAACATCCATGTTCTTAATCCAACCTTGTAATTCATAGGCATAAATATACAGGCATTGTAATAAATTAAAGGATAAATATGATCCAAAGTCTTTGTTATTGTTTATATTTTTTTCTATCTGATCTAATTTTTGCGTTAATAATTGGATATTCTCAACTGCAAGCTTGATGTCTGCTGATTCCAGACTTTGCATGCCTTTGCAAAAAAATAATAATGCTTCGACCTCTAATAAAGCTTTGTTTTGAATGCCATAAGTCATATTTACAATATTTTGAAGTTCATAGATAGCCCCTCCCCAATTTCTGATTCGCATTTGAATTATAGCTGGCAGGATCACTCCTTCATAGTTCCACATTAGAGCAGTCCTGGCAGATTTTCTGCTACTTGCAAATTGCAGGTCTGCATATCTTCTGGCCACAATCATTGCATCTGAGATATTATTATTCTCTAATAGAGAAATAGCCAGATAATGTAAATTGTGTAAATATTGCTCATTTTCGATATATGAAATTCCTTCATTTTTATGATATGATTGGTCAAATGAATCCGCTTTTTTGAAAACATCAATAGCCCTATATAATTCACCCATTCTGAAATAAATATGCCCGGTGGAATGAAAGAGGTGAGCAACATTTGGATGGTAATCAAGGATCAATTTAACCTGTGGAAGAGCTTTTTCATATTCCTCTGTACGCTCCATAATGTGAATATAATAATGTGCTAATGAAATATTCTTTGGATTTGTTTGTATTCCGTTTTCGGTTATTTTTTTCATTGCATTAAATTCAGAGTTGCCCATCCAAAAAAGGACATGCAAATAGAGTAGTGTTATTTCATTGTTATCGGGATACTTACGATAAAGTTTATCCATATAGACTTTCAATCCCTCCAGGTCAAAATTTTCTCCTAAAAAGTCAAGCATAATTATCAGATCATTTTCAAAAGGATTAGCATTTCCCCTTAATTTATGGCAATTTTTTATTGCGTTCTTTCTTATGTCTTTTACTTCTTCTATCCCGTTTGGCAAAGAAAGCGCGATACCCCAATACGGCATTGGACATAAAGAATCACTTTTTACCGATTCCAAAAAAGAGCGGTAGGCTTCAAAACTCCAAAAATCATGAAGAAGACAAAGCCCCTGGTCAAACCATTCCTGTGCCTTTTCGGAGTTTGTTGTTATAGAAATATGTGAGTTTCCTATTCTATCGCGAATAGTAGCCGATCCAAGGTCTAGCAAATAGGGAGCGGTAACACTCCCACACATTCCATTACTACCCGTCTTGCTTTGTGATATGTTTATTATTATTTCTCCATTGTTTGATTCGTTATTAATTTTGCAGGTGATGACCCCTACCGTGAAAACGCCTGTAACCAAAATTAATGAAATACTATTTTGGCTTCTTTTTATAAAGTGAGCAATTATTTTTTTTTCCATCATACGAATTAAACTTAATATGGTTTTTAAAGAAGACCTTACTCTCACCTTCATAGAAACCCGGAATCAGAATAGCCGGCATGGATTCCATTACGCTCGTATATTACTACGAAAGTCTTATAAAATAGAATAATTTCCTTCCGGTTTTGAATAATAATGAATTATACCTTATGGTTCGGCTCCCACTAATTCGGACATTTTTACTTGGTTAATAAATAATATACAAATTTACAATAATTTTGCGGTGCCTGAACCGCTTAACGGTGATTTTTATGCATACACAATTCGCAGGGCCTGTTGTATGGTTCGGTGCCCCTGTTTTTTACCTGCCGAGAGTCGAGAGATCATTCCCTGCTCTTATTACCTGAAGAAATCATATTTATCTATCGCAGAAACTGGAAGGATGTCTGGGTATGGAATGGTTAATTTGAATACTTGTTTTTGAGGCCTTGGTTTTATTACGTTTATCTTCTCCTGCTTATACAATGCCCAGAATTTAGAGGGTGGGATGCCTGGTTTTTTTCCGTGGGTTATCCAATATTTATAACTGCTGTCTATCCTGTTTACCCTGAGGGAGGCTCTTCGGGATTAGGCCAGCATTCTAAAAAAAATGATCTTCTGATGGCTAAATACTTTATTTATTAACTGATCCAGCCTTTACTCCCTGCTCCCCAGCCCCTTCTAAGCCGGCTAATTTTATTTCTTTGGTAAACTTTTTTGTACCCCCATCAGTGATTTTCATTGATCTAACTACGAAAATATTTTTATAATCCTGTCTGAAGGATTAGTGGGCTGAATTACCCTACTTTGCAAGGGCTAATTCCCATTTATTTTCCAATGGTGTTTGAATAACACATCATCATTGACCAAAACTAATGGCTATGGCAGGACGCAAAAAAAATCCGGCCAACATAATTTGATCTGTGGCTGTCTCAGCCCAAAATAGGGATACAAAAAAACCTCTTTTCTTCATAATGAAGAAAAGAGGTTATATATTATGGATAAATTAAAATTTTTCTAATTATTTGGCACAACTATGATTTGACGGCAATTAGGACTTGGACAACAAGATGCCGACTGGATAATAACCGGACAACAACTCTGGGAATTGCAATTGTTAGCATCTAAAGACTCAGAATAAAAACACTCGGAATTATCTGGTCCCAGCAAACTATCATTTACGATTAATGTGGGGCCTGTACCTACCTGATTTCCATTGCTGTCATACCAAATCGTATTACTAAATCCGGCTGGTACTGATAGGGTCTGAGAAGTAGAACCATCGCTACACACCTGATAAGTGGGCACCGGATTACAAGCGGGGGCAT
>CAYZQX010000177.1:0-8004 GCA_964480615.1 uncultured Chitinophagales bacterium
TTCTATTTAGATTGGGGAAATATTTTTCCTAGCACAGGAAAATATTATTTAGCCGAAAATTAGGCTTTTGCATTATTGCCCTATGATTGTTCTAGGTTATCCATTTTAGTTAGATAATTAAATTATAGCATCTTTATTTATCTTGAGGCAAATATATCAATTTATTAAAAAGCTAACATTAAAATTAAACTGAGAAATCCTTGTACAATAAATTGGCTTTATTTCAAAATGGATAGGTGACACATAGGAATTGAGTGGTGGATTCAAGTCATAAATACAATATTTTTCCCTACCGACCGTTTGGTAAAATGAATTATTTGGTCTAAATTTGTTTTCAATTTCAGCATGCCAGTACAAAAAGTCACCGAAAAAGACATTATTAAGTCCGCCCTTTCCGTTTTTAAGGCTCGAGGATACCATAATACCTCCATGTCCGACCTCGCAGAAGCCTGTGGACTTATGAAAGGGTCTATCTACCACTATTTTGCAGGCAAGGAGGCTTTGATGATAACAGTGCTGGAATTCCTTCATCAGAAATACCAAGAGCGCGTATTCTCCATTGCCTATGATGAAGATAAGAACGCAAAAGAAAAAATGGCCATATTCCGAGCTTTCTCTGAAGAGCTATTTCTCCATTCACCTGATGGATGCTTAATGGGCAATATTGCTCTTGAAGTCAGCAATACGCACCCCGAAATCATCAAAGTCATTCGCAGGTTTTTTGATGACTGGATTGCCGCACTCTCTGCTATTTACGCTGACTATTACGATCCCATTATCGCACACCAATTAGCTAAGCAGGCGGTTATTAGTATAGAGGGAGCCATCATGCTTCAAAAAATATATGGTGATAACCAGTTTTTAGTCACAACACATGATACTATAGAGAAACAGCTTCTTTTAGTTTCCAATAATTAATATTGCCCTATGGAAAATAAGATAGATAAAATAAGTGTCAAGGGATTTTTAAAGAAATTTAATTTAGAAATAAATCTTGACCCATCTGTTACCATATTATTTGGGTCTAATGGTTCTGGAAAGTCAACACTCCTCAATCTAATTCCTGATGATTTTACTGATGAGGGCCATAATTCCAATGGGATAAAAAATGTAGAGGTGGAAGTGTTTTTTAAAGGTAGTGATCTTAGTTACCTAATCAAAAACAATAAATGGATTAATAAATCAAATTTTGATGGAAATTTTTCCTTTAATATTAAGCATATCAAGACATTTGATATTCCTAATATGCATAGTTCGAGGGCAAAATCTGAGTTGCTGAAACAATTAGAAAAGCTAATTTTTGCTAAAGACTCAAACAAAGAACTTAATTTCAATGATTTTCAATTAGCCCATTTAAAAGAAATTAAAAATGACTCAGAAAAGGCAAAGGTTTATGCTGATAATGAAGGAAAATTTTTTGAGATTATTAATGATTTCTTTGAACCTACTGCAAAAAAAATAAAAATTGGAGAAAATACGATATATTTTGATATGAATGGTAGCAGGATAGATTTAGAACATTTATCATCTGAAGAAAAGCAATTATTGATTATCTTATTTACCGTATATATGATGGATAAAAAGCCCTTTGTTTTAGTCATGGATGAGCCTGAAATATCTATGCACATGGCTTGGCAGGAAGTATTAATAGACAGATTATTAGAAATCAATCCTGAACTTCAAATCATTATAGCCACCCATTCCCCTAGTCTTTTAGTAAATGGCTGGAAAAACAAGTTATTAGAAATGAAATTATTTTTAAATTAATACACATATTTCAATGAAATCAATAAAAAAAATCATAATTAATGATGTTGAATGTGCCAGCTTTTCAAAAAATGTTGGACGCTTTTGCGCATTTGAGGATCGGAACTTGGAAGATTCAGGAAGTATATTAAGATCTGCATTAATATATCTACAAATCCATAATAATACTAAATCAACTTCTACAAAAGAAGACATACAAAGTCGTATTTGGGAAATTGAGCTTTGGACTGGAGCAATATTAACTTTCAATGAAAAATTTATATCCAATCATATCAACCATACACATTTAACTAAAAATCATAACATATTTTATTTTAATGAAGTATACTCAAACGAAACTGTGTCTGAAAATAATGATGAGTTAAAAAATTCTATAATTGGTTCTATCCCAATAAAAAATATGTCAATCTATTCATCTATTAAGGTAATTCTCGAGAAGTTTGTTGCAGATAAGAATCATATGGAGACTAAAGCATTTGTTGAAAAATTTCCAAATTTAAGATTTAATACGAACAATGAAATTGATTGGAATTTTTTAGATGGATTTTCCAAAGAAGAGTTGCTTTTATTAACATTATCATCTTCAATTTTTAGAACTCAGGAATATAACATTTATGATTATTTTATTATATTGGATATAAAAAAACATTTTCCAACATTCCATAATGTATTACCCTCAATAATAAAATTATTTCAACAAAGCTGCCAAATTTTAATTGGTGTTGATAACGATGAAAATAATTTGCTTCAAGCAGAAATAGAAAGTAATTATCGACATTACAGTATGTATTTTAACCAGCATAATATTGGGATCCAATATTTGTAAATTTAAAATTAATGGTCTTACATTAATATTTTTCTAATTGAGATTTTAGTATTCCTAGTATCTTAATTTTATGTTTTTGAAATATATTATGACTTATGTAATTGTGAATATGGTATTATTTTATGAATAAAACTTTATCTGATAAGGTTACGAGTACACAAAATTTATATAGTCTCGCCGCATCAGGGATAGAAGCGGTAGCCCACAGCGAGGTACGAGCGAGGACTACAAGCGGATAGCCCGCCAGCTAGTGTAGAGTAGCGAAACTAGCTGGGATGCCCAAAAAACAATTAGCAATTGGAAAAGTAACAATTTAAAAAAACAACTCAAGTGGAAGATATTGGCAATAGAAGTAATCGGGATAATCCCCTAAAAAAAAAGTCATTTCGATTCGCCGTCGAGATTACCAAACTATGTAATGATCTCATTCAAAATAAAAGGGAATTTGTATTATCGAAACAATTATTACGAAGCGGCACTGCCATTGGAGCATTGTATCGTGAAGCGGAATATGCTGAAACGCGTTTGGATTTTATACATAAACTTCACATATCCTTAAAAGAGGCCAATGAAACAAAATATTGGTTAGACATCCTGAAAGAAACAGATTGGATAATGGAGGATTTATATGATCCTTTGACTGCTGACTGTGATGAACTCATCAGAATACTTACCGCAGTTATTAAAACCTCAAAGTCAATGTTAAGTAAAAACAAATAACGCTTAGAGTGTTATTCCATCAAAAAATTATTCATTATTAATTATTAATTATTCATTAGTATGATTACATTAGAAAAAGAAACATCAGTAAGCTCCGCTACTCGACGGAAAATCCGAAAAGTCGCTGTGCTGGGTTCTGGCGTGATGGGTTCTAGGATAGCCTGTCACTTTGCCAACATTGGTTGCCAAGTAGTATTACTCGACATCGTCCCCTTTGACCTCAAAGAGGAAGAAAAATCAGTTAAAGCTGCCCGCAACCGCATCGTGAATGCCGCTTTAGATGCGACATTAAAATCTAATCCCTCAGCTATCTATGACAAGAAACTAGCTGCTAATATCACCACAGGAAATTTTGATGATGATATGAAGCTTATTGGCGAATGTGATTGGGTATTGGAAGCTGTTGTTGAAAGGCTGGATATTAAAAAACAGGTCTTTGAAAAGGTGGAACAATTCCGCAAGCCTGGAACACTGATCACCTCTAACACCTCAGGTATTCCTATACACTTGATGATCGAAGGCAGAAGTGAAGATTTTAAAGCACATTTTTGTGGCACCCACTTTTTTAACCCACCACGCTACCTCAAGTTATTAGAGATCATCCCCACCTCCCAGACGAATGAGGAAGTCATTAAGTTCTTAATGAATTACGGTGACCGGTTTTTGGGAAAGACTATGGTATTGTGCAAGGACACCCCAGCATTTATTGCTAATCGCGTAGGGGTGTACAGCATCATGGCTATCTTCAAGCTCATGCAAGAAATGGATATGACTGTGGAAGAGATCGACGCCCTTACTGGTCCTATTGCTGGACGCCCTAAGAGTGCCACTTTCCGAACCTGCGATGTAGTGGGTCTTGATACGCTTATCAAGGTAGCACGTGGCGTATATGACACCTGTCCTCAGGATGAGGCGCGTGAAGACATGAAGATTCCTGATTTCCTATTACAAATGGAAAAAAACAATTGGTTGGGATCTAAGACGAATCAAGGATTCTATAAGAAAGAAGGAAAAGACATCAATGCCTTGAATGTCAAGACGATGGAATACCTACCGCCTTCTAAGCCCAAGTTTGCTTGCATATCAGCAGCCAAGCCTATCGAAGATCTAAAACAGCGAATCAAGGTTTTACATAGCACGCCTGACCGCGGCTCAGAGTTTCTCAATAAGCTTAGCTACCACCTCTTTAAGTACGTGTCTTTCCGCATTCCAGAGATTAGCGATGAACTGTACAAGGTGGATGATGCATTGAGAGCAGGGTTTGGCTGGGAACTTGGCCCATTTGAATACTGGGATGTACTCGGCGTAGAGCGAGTGGCCAAGGCTATGAAAGAAGCTGGTATGGCACCCGCTAAATGGATTGATGATATGATCGCCAGTGGTGCTAAAACTTTTTACAAGCTGGACAATGGTGTACGCAAAGTGTATGACCCCACTATCCAAGCTTATATTAACATAGCAGGCAAAGAGTCATTAATTATACTCGACAACTTGCGCGAGCAAAAACCAGTATGGAAAAATTCTGGCACTACAATCCATGATATAGGCGATGGCATACTCAATATTGAATTCCATACTAAGATGAACAGCATCGGTGGAGAAGTGCTAGAAGGGCTTAACAAAGCTATCGATATAGCCGAAAGTCAAGGATGGAAAGGACTGGTAGTCGGCAATCAAGGTGAAAATTTCAGCGCTGGTGCTAACCTAGCTATGATCTTCATGCTCGCCTGCGAACAGGAATGGGACGAGTTAGATTTTGCTATACGCGCCTTCCAGCAGTCCACTATGCGATTGCGTTACAGTGCTATACCTACGGTAGCAGCACCACATACCCTCACACTAGGAGGGGGCTGCGAAGTTACCATGCACTGCGATGCAGCCGTAGCCGCCGCTGAAACATACATAGGATTAGTCGAAGTAGGGGTAGGTGTAATACCCGCTGGTGGGGGCACTAAAGAGCTCGTTCTAAGAGCGAGCGACAGCTACTATGTTGGTGATCCTCAACTCCCTATCTTACAAGAAAAATTTGTGGCCATCGCCACTGCTAAAGTAGCTACTTCAGCACACGAAGCATTTGGTATGGGCATACTTGACCGCAAGAGAGATAGCATTGTAGTAAACACATCAAGACAAATAGCAGAGGCTAAAGCTAAAGCTTTAGAACTCTATGAGATGGGCTACACCCAACCTATACAGCGCAAAGACATCGAAGTATTAGGACGCACAGGACTAGGGGCATTGTATTCAGGAGCGGCAGCATTTAACATAGGAAAATATGCCACTGAACACGACATGCTCATCGCTAAAAAACTAGCTTATGTAATGTGTGGTGGCGACCTGAGTGAAAAAACCAAAGTTTCTGAACAGTACCTTTTAGATCTTGAGCGCGAAGCATTCTTACAGCTGCTTGGCGAAAGAAAAACATTGGAACGTATTCAATCCATCCTAACCTCCGGAAAACCCTTGCGCAACTAATTTTTTTGACTTCAGGACTCTAGATAATGGACTCTAGATTTATTTGTATGATTTCAATACATCTTATTTATAATGGCGATGCCTTAAGGCCCGCGCTATTCGCTACTACTCCTCGCTCCTATTGTCGCTGTGGGGTATTCGCTACTATCGCTATCGCATTTAAAACCATGTCATCTTACAAAAAAAATTCAATAGTTAATGCATAATTATAAAGAGTTAAATATTTGGAAAGACGCTATTAAATTAGTTAGTGAAATTTATTTAATCACTAGCAAATTTCCAAAACAAGAACAGTTTGGTCTTACTAATCAAATTAGGAGAGCCTCTGTTTCTATAGCTTCTAATATTGCTGAGGGATCAGCTCGAAAGTCTAACCTAGACTTTAGTAGATATCTCACAATAGCTATCGGTTCTTTATATGAATTACAGACACAATTATTGATAGCATTTAACCTTGGATACTTGTCCTCTGAAGAACATTCGGAAATAGAAATGAAGTTTGATGTGCTCAATAAAATGCTGTATCGTTTTGAAAAACAGCTTGAGTTGTGATTGCATCGCAAATTTTCACTGCTTAGGCCAATAATGTTGAATAATTCGGTCATTAAAACGAAATAGGATTACATATGAATTCTACATGTTTTTTTGATGCGCATTATCCAAACTAAAATTTCAAATCAATAATTGAAAATACCCAATGTGAATTATGTAATTTTCAGAATCTAGTGTCTAGTGTCCAGTGTCCAAACATCTTATTAACATGAAACAAGCATATATAGTAGCCGGTCTAAGGACCGCAGTCGGAAAAGCCGGAAAAGGTGGTTTCCGTTTTATGTCGCCAGTTGATCTTGGCGCCATGGTGATTAACAAATTATTGGAATCAGTGCCACAGCTCGACCCAGCCCGTGTCGAAGACCTTATCGTAGGCAATGCTGTGCCTGAGGCAGAACAAGGATTACAGATGGCCCGTTGGGTAGCAGTTCGTTCTAACCTTCCTACCTCGGTAGGTGGGGTAACTGTCAATCGCTATTGTGGATCAGGTGTAGAAACCCTAGCGATGGCAACTGCTAAAATCCGCGCTGGAATGGCTGACTGTATCATCGCAGGTGGTACAGAATCTATGTCACTGGTCCCTACTGTAGGATTTAAGACCGTACCTAACTACAATATCGCCTTAGAGCACCCAGACTATTTCATAGGTATGGGACTTACCGCCGAAGAATTAGCTGACAAGTACAGTATCAGTCGCGAGGAACAAGACAGTTTCAGTTTTCAGTCCCATCAAAAAGCGCTTGCAGCCATAGAATCAGGACGTTTTAAAGACGAGATCGTTCCTATTGAAGTGGAAGAGGTCTATTATGATGAAGGCAAGAAAAAAAATCGCAAATATACAGTCAGCACCGATGAAGGGCCTCGCCGTGACACCTCGCTTGAAGGTCTTGCTAAGCTAAAGCCAGTGTTTAAGGTAGGCGGCACTGTCACTGCTGGCAATAGCTCACAAACTTCAGATGGTGCATCATTCTGTATCGTCATGAGTGAGGATATGGTTAAGGAACTTGGCTTACAGCCTATAGGCCGTCTAATTACCTCCGCCTCAGCAGGTGTTAATCCACGATATATGGGTATAGGGCCTGTAGAGGCGATACCACGCGCGTTAAAGAGTGCAGGCCTATCCTTGAAAGATATTGATCTGGTGGAACTAAATGAGGCTTTTGCTGCACAATCTCTTGCTGTACTCAAGAATCTCCCTGACTTAAATCCCGATATCGTAAATGTCAATGGAGGGGCGATCGCTCTCGGTCATCCACTAGGATGCTCAGGCACAAAACTCACTGTACAGCTCTTCAACGAGCTCAGACGCCGCAATCAGCGTTATGGTATGGTTACTGCCTGCATAGGTGGTGGCCAGGGCATTGCCGGCATATACGAGCGATTGAATTAACAGAACACAAACTGATATACACCAAACCTCCAGAATCGCCATTCTATAACATTATGAATGTGCGATATCTGGGGGTTTTTATTTTGGGATTATTTGCGTGTCCTAACACAACTCCAAGTGCTCAGTCGCGTGTCCAAGTGCTCAGTTGCGTGTCTTCACGCAACTTTGAAGCCAAGCCCAGTTACCAGTCATAACACAACTCAATATGATAGGGGATGCTAAATAGGGGATGCTAAATAACTCAAAAAATAGGTCATTTTGGGTCATTCCACCT
>CAYZQX010000178.1:0-7999 GCA_964480615.1 uncultured Chitinophagales bacterium
GATTTCGTATATATTAATTCCACGAATTTTAAAGCCCGCCACCACAGCACAAACCCCTGCTATCCCTATCGCGGGCTTCAATTGAGGATAAGAGCCTTTGGTATTGCAAGATAGCCTCGGAAAATAACATGCTATATAAATGGATAGATCAATTCTAAGCTCTTTACAAGCAATTTACTTGGGTAGTCGGCCTTAATTGAGTAGGCAATTAATGGACAAGGAATCGGAGCGAGCACGGAGCGCAGCGGAGTAAAGCGGAGAGTCCGGCTCTGGTGCAGAATGCAATGGAGCAGCAGAGTGGCCCCATATCGCAAGACTAATGAATCCTTGTCAAATCTGGAATTCTATCTTAAAAATGAAATTAGATTCCATTTTTTGTAAAATCTCTAGGACATTGCTTGACGTCTAACTACCAAATTATTCAATTATTTGAAATTTTGGCATGGCGTTTTTAAACTTTTTTGATTGCTCCCATACTTTTTAAGGTTGCCGCGCTTTACCCTCGTAATTATTGAAATAACATATTGACAATCAATAAAATAGATTAATTTTATTAGGCCTTCATCTCTATGTAATTTACATACACTTATATATATGAGCTTATTAATTTCATTAAAATTTCTAGTACTAATCGTTTATGTCAGATTTTTTTTGCATTTGAGTAATGATTAGGCCTAGGTCTTGCAAGGCGT
Source organism: uncultured Chitinophagales bacterium (assembly GCA_964480615.1). Lineage (GTDB taxonomy): Bacteria > Bacteroidota > Bacteroidia > Chitinophagales > UBA2359 > CAYZQX01. The sequence continues at coordinate 693 of CAYZQX010000178.1, forward strand.
ACAATGTAGTCCTTATAGTGTTTTCTTCATTAATGCAAAAATGTTAGTAGCAATTAGTTGAAGTTAATAATCGCCTCTAAGACTATGATTAATGATAGCCTGATTATTAGAATTTCAAATAGTGACAGGCATCTAGAATTAAAATATTAAATCATAAAAGTAATTATAAATTCAAAAATATGATTTTTAGCTAAAAATCTAAAAAGATGGACAAATGATTCTTGAAATATAGAAAAGCCGAATCTGGTTAGAGGCATTTTTTTTTATTGAAAATCGGGAAATAATAAAGAAAAATCCGTACTCATAGCTAGTCTTGGACAGAGTATTTCCAAATAATTTTAAAAAAAGCAAACTGGCAAATTGTTTGATACAACACAACCTGAGTAATGATAAATATTTATAAAAACCAAAGAAACTAGATTAAAAATTATATTTTCAAATTTTGAAACAAAAAAAAATGTATAAAAAAACATAAAAAAATGAGCGTATTATTTGGATTTTAAAATTGAATTAAATTAATTATATGAAGTATTTTTATCTTGTCTTTTTCCTACTTTTGACCAATCAATTGATTGGTCAAGTCAGCGGTTATGTATTCCGCGACTTGGATGCCGATGGCTTTAAGGATGTTACAGCTACCTTTAATGAGGTAAATGTGAGTGGTATTACTGTAACGGCATATGAGGCTGACGGTACCACTTCAACCCTTACAACTGATGCAAGCGGCGCTTACTCTTTTACTGGGCTGGCAATGCCGGTGCGTATTGAGTTTTCGAACTACCTAATTGGTGACTATAGTTCGTTTGTAGGTTCTAACAACTCTACGAGCGTTCAGTTCTATGATGGAGCGACTACTAATGCGAACTTTGGTATCAATTATCCCGATGATTATTGCCACACGACCAATCCAGATCTATTTGTGCCCATTTTTAGAAATGGGGATGCATTAGATGGCTCGCAATTGAATAAGTCAGCCCTGGTTGATTTTAGTTATGATGTAAATGGAATACCAATAGTATATGGTGGTGCTGAGGAAAATCCAGCAATGCTCGATGATTTTATCAGTATAGGAGCAGTATGGGGTACAGCTTATCAGCAGAACAGGAAGCGAATTTTTCTAAGCTCTTTTACGAAGAGACACTCGGGTTTTGGACCAAGAGGTATAGGCGGTATCTATGTCGTTGATATAAGTTCAGGTTCTCCAGTATTAAGTTCATTCGATTTGCAAAATTATGTAACTGCCAATGCCTCAACTATAGACCTAGGATCAGTAAACAGAACATCTTCTGATCCATTATACGATTTAGGAGCAATAGGCTTTGCCAATGTTGACTTGGATGCATTTGCTAAAGTGGGTACTACTTCATTTGGTGATACTGAGATAAGCGATGATGATAAAACATTATGGGTTACAAATTTGAATCAAACAGCTTTAATATCAATTGATGTTAGTGGCGCCACACTACCTGGAGCTGTTAATCAATATGTACTTACAGGACTTCCTACTTGTACTGCTGGAAGTTTTAGAATTTTTGGTCTAAAATTTTATAGAGGTTCGCTTTATGTAGGTGGTGTATGTACTGGTGGTGCACCTGACGGAGTTGATCAAGACGCTTATGTATTGAAATATGATCCTAATAATATTGCTGCTGGTTACACCATCGCGTTACAGTTTCCATTAGATTACTCAAGAGAAGGAGTAGGTGGAAATGGATTGTCCAAATGGCAGCCTTGGTCATTCACATGGAATACTGCCTTCCAAAACCAAAACTGGCGCAATCCAGAGCCAATCTTGTCAAATATTGACTTTACCATTGATGAAGCAATGGTTGTATCATTAATGGATCGCCATGGTCACCAAGTAGGTTTCAAGAACTATTTTGCTATTACCACTCCTCAGTCAATTGCAGATGAACAGGGACTAGCAATGGGTGATCTACATAAAGCTTGTTATAATCCTGCATCAGGTACATGGACTATTGAAGGAGGCACATGCCTAGAGAGTGATCCAGCATCATTAAGTGGACAATCATCAACTGATGGACCCTCTGGTACTGGAGAATTCTATTATGGCGATTATTTCTCTGATAATGGAACAAGTTTAGCACATGAGGAGGTAACAATAGGTAGTACTGCCATACTAAAAGGTACTGACGATGTTATCTCAACTGCATTTGACCCTATAGGACCTAGTGGTTATCAGACTCAAGGTATTCAAAGATACAGCAGCATAACCGGAGGTAAAATAGATGCTTATCGTATTCTTAGTAATCAAGAAGTACAAACTTTTGGTAAAGCTAGTGGACTTGGAGATATTGAATTAGTATGTAATCAACCTCCATTAGAAATTGGAAATAGATTATGGGTGGATACTGATGGTGATGGTGTTCAAGATCCTGGTGAGTTGCCAATAGCAGGTGTTACTATAGAAATTTATGCCGCTAATGGCACCACGCTTTTAGGTACGTCAACTACAAGTGCTAATGGTACATGGTATTTTAACAATACCAATGTTATACTTGGAGGAGCTACAGGTCTGTTACCTAATACTAATTATATCATTAAAGTTGGAACTAGTGATTGGTCTGCTGGTGCTGGAGTTGCTCAATTAGCAGGTTATATTCTTACCTCAGCGAATGTAGGTGGTACTGGTCAGCCTGATGTGCGTGATAATGATGCACTTCTTGTAAGTGGTAGTCCTACAATCAGTTATACTACGGGATATTATGGTGAAAATGATCATACACTTGATATGGGATTCAGATTACCTTGTACACCCCCTACTCAACCCGTTATAGGTGTTACTAACACTGCTTGTCCTACAGGAACTGGTAGCTTTGATATTCTAACACCTTGTGCTGCTGGATCAACTATCGAATGGAGTGTTGATGGTGGTACTACCTGGTCTTCTACTGCACCTACTTATGCAGCTGGCGTGACTGCTCTGGCAAGATGTAAATCGGATACGGATGTAACTTGTGTGAGTGTTAATTCTAATAGTGTCACTACTGCGCCTACTACACCACCTAATTGTGATGATAACGATGTGTGTACGACTGATACATATGACACAGGTACTTGTACTTGTTCCAATGTCGCCATTCCTAATTGTGGTGTAACACCTTGTTCTATCTCCATAACAGCTGCTGGTCCTACTACAGCCGGATGTGATCCAGCTACTGGTAAATATGTAATGCAAGTAACTATCTCTTATACCGGCTTAGCAAGTGGCGATGCTGTGTTGATCAATGGTCAGTCAGTTGTAGTTGATGGTAGTGGCGCTCAAACATTTACATTGCCTGTTACATTCGATGCTGATGGATTAGCAGAACCAGTAACAGTGGTCTCAGCCACTGATCCTACTTGTTTAGATGCGGATGGATTCAGCTTTACAGCACCGGCACCTTGTAATGCGCCTACTAATCCTTGCGAATCACCTTCTTGTGATCCTGTACCTACTTACAATGTGTGTGATAATGCAAGCAATTCACAAACACTCATGGCAGATCCATTACTTGCAAATGTATTGTGGTTCAATAGTGCTGGTACACAGGTGGGTACTGGTAATTCATTTGTAGTTGATTCAAATACTGCAGGTATGGAAGATGGCAGCGAATGTTTTTACTCCACAGCCTCTGATTTAGGAATTTGTGGTGCACTAAGCTGTTGTCCAGTTATTATACAGTCACAAGCTTGTTGCCCAGTGCCTAATTGTTGGAATATTATCGTTGTACCTAACGACTAATTAAACACAAGATTTGCAATAGTATTAGTTAGTAGTTAATAATATAATAAAGCCTTCTCAATTTTATTGGGAAGGCTTTTTTTTTATATCATTTGGTTTGTATTCTTTTTTGATTAATTAGACAAAAGGTGGGGGTCATTTCTATTGAAATAGTTCTAGTATCTTTTTGTTAATAATGTAATGAGAATACAAAGGTGATAGCGATGCCTACAGACTATGATTCTTTTTGAAACTAGCAAATGACTGCAACTCTGATATGTTGCTTCCGAGTTTTATTAACAACAAAAGTCTCTGCTTACATATTATTTCATAGGCCCCTTGATAGGGAAGCAAAATTTATACCTTCGGCTACTTTGTTAGATTAGATTGTATATAATTTGATTAGGAGTGATAAAACTCGACTTTATACAAAATAGAGATAACCTCTGCATTCCTGTAAGTCAATTCAATGAAGAAAAAAGAAATAGTAGTCTATGAGTGCCAGGCAATGGGATACTGGGCGATAGGTAGGTCCTTGGCAAATAGATACTGATGCCATATTGCTGGCAAAAATGAGATTAATAATTGTAAAACGGGAATTGTAAGCGGGTGGATTATTCTTGTAAAAACTGTACAATAAATTTGAAAAAAAATAATGAGGCTATTTTCCTAATGAAGGAAATTTAATATAAAAATACAATTATGTCATAATACGCCACAAATTCGGCGTAAAAAATGAGGAAAAATTTACAAATATAAATTTTGGCAACATTGTTGTTTATAATCATAAAGAAAAGTTTATGATATTTCGTAATTAGCTAAAAAATATTCAGTATGAAAAAAAACATTTATTTTATTTGCTTGTTGGCAAGTTTTTCCTTAATGGGCCAAGTCAGCGGTTATGTATTCCGCGACTTGGATGCCGATGGCTTTAAAGATGTTACGGGTACCTTTAATGAGGTAAATGTGAGTGGTATTACCGTAACGGCTTATGAGGCCGATGGCACCACTTCAACCCTTATAACCGATGCGAGTGGCGCATATTCTTTTTCGGACCTGGCAATGCCAGTGCGGATTGAGTTCTCCAATTACTTTATTGGTGATTATAGTTCGTTTGTAGGCTCTAGCAACGCTACGAGCGTTCAGTTCTATGATGTAGCGAATAGCAATGCAAACTTCGGGATCAATTATCCGGATGATTATTGCCACACAACCAATCCAGATTTATTTGTACCGGTTTTTAGAAATGGGGATGCATTGGATCCTTCGCAACTTAACAAGTCAGCCTTAGTTGACTTTAGTTATGATGTGAATGGCGTACCCACGATATATGGTGGTGCTGAGGAAGATCCAAATATGATTGACGATTTTAGCAGTATTGGAGCTGTATGGGGTACAGCTTATCAGCAGGATAAGAAGCGCATTTTTCTTAGTTCTTTTACGAAGAGGCACTCAGGTTTTGGACCCGAGGGTATAGGCGGTATCTATGTTGTTGATATTAGCTCAGGTTCCCCTGTGCTAAGTTCATTCGATTTGCAAAATTATGCTACTGCTAACGCTTCAACTATAGACCTTGGAACGGTGGAAAGAACATCTTCTGATCCATTATACGATTTAGGAGCAATAGGCTTTGCCAATGTTGACTTGGATGCATTTGCTAAAGTGGGTACTACTTCATTTGGTGATACTGAGATAAGCGATGATGATAAAACATTATGGGTTACAAATTTGAATCAAACAGCTTTAATATCAATTGATGTTAGTGGCGCCACACTACCTGGAGCTGTTAATCAATATGTACTTACAGGACTTCCTACTTGTACTGCTGGAAGTTTTAGAATTTTTGGTCTAAAATTTTATAGAGGTTCGCTTTATGTAGGTGGTGTATGTACTGGTGGTGCACCTGACGGAGTTGATCAAGACGCTTATGTATTGAAATATGATCCTAATAATATTGCTGCTGGTTACACCATCGCGTTACAGTTTCCATTAGATTACTCAAGAGAAGGAGTAGGTGGAAATGGATTGTCCAAATGGCAGCCTTGGTCATTCACATGGAATACTGCCTTCCAAAACCAAAACTGGCGCAATCCAGAGCCAATCTTGTCAAATATTGACTTTACCATTGATGAAGCAATGGTTGTATCATTAATGGATCGCCATGGTCACCAAGTAGGTTTCAAGAACTATTTTGCTATTACCACTCCTCAGTCAATTGCAGATGAACAGGGACTAGCAATGGGTGATCTACATAAAGCTTGTTATAATCCTGCATCAGGTACATGGACTATTGAAGGAGGCACATGCCTAGAGAGTGATCCAGCATCATTAAGTGGACAATCATCAACTGATGGACCCTCTGGTACTGGAGAATTCTATTATGGCGATTATTTCTCTGATAATGGAACAAGTTTAGCACATGAGGAGGTAACAATAGGTAGTACTGCCATACTAAAAGGTACTGACGATGTTATCTCAACTGCATTTGACCCTATAGGACCTAGTGGTTATCAGACTCAAGGTATTCAAAGATACAGCAGCATAACCGGAGGTAAAATAGATGCTTATCGTATTCTTAGTAATCAAGAAGTACAAACTTTTGGTAAAGCTAGTGGACTTGGAGATATTGAATTAGTATGTAATCAACCTCCATTAGAAATTGGAAATAGATTATGGGTGGATACTGATGGTGATGGTGTTCAAGATCCTGGTGAGTTGCCAATAGCAGGTGTTACTATAGAAATTTATGCCGCTAATGGCACCACGCTTTTAGGTACGTCAACTACAAGTGCTAATGGTACATGGTATTTTAACAATACCAATGTTATACTTGGAGGAGCTACAGGTCTGTTACCTAATACTAATTATATCATTAAAGTTGGAACTAGTGATTGGTCTGCTGGTGCTGGAGTTGCTCAATTAGCAGGTTATATTCTTACCTCAGCGAATGTAGGTGGTACTGGTCAGCCTGATGTGCGTGATAATGATGCACTTCTTGTAAGTGGTAGTCCTACAATCAGTTATACTACGGGATATTATGGTGAAAATGATCATACACTTGATATGGGATTCAGATTACCTTGTACACCCCCTACTCAACCCGTTATAGGTGTTACTAACACTGCTTGTCCTACAGGAACTGGTAGCTTTGATATTCTAACACCTTGTGCTGCTGGATCAACTATCGAATGGAGTGTTGATGGTGGTACTACCTGGTCTTCTACTGCACCTACTTATGCAGCTGGCGTGACTGCTCTGGCAAGATGTAAATCGGATACGGATGTAACTTGTGTGAGTGTTAATTCTAATAGTGTCACTACTGCGCCTACTACACCACCTAATTGTGATGATAACGATGTGTGTACGACTGATACATATGACACAGGTACTTGTACTTGTTCCAATGTCGCCATTCCTAATTGTGGTGTAACACCTTGTTCTATCTCCATAACAGCTGCTGGTCCTACTACAGCCGGATGTGATCCAGCTACTGGTAAATATGTAATGCAAGTAACTATCTCTTATACCGGCTTAGCAAGTGGCGATGCTGTGTTGATCAATGGTCAGTCAGTTGTAGTTGATG
>CAYZQX010000179.1:0-7996 GCA_964480615.1 uncultured Chitinophagales bacterium
TTTATTTTCAATGGCAAGCCAAAACCTGCGCATAGCTTGGTTGCTTGTGAATTTTTAGTTTTTAATAGCAACAAGAACCAGCGCTACGCTTGGTTGCTCGCTGTGGGGTAATTCTTGCGAATTTATTTTTATTATAGGTAGAAAGTATCTGGACTTACGCTTGATATACTTCGATCCTTATCGCAAATACAACTTCATGGTGCACTATGTAAGGGACGACATTGCCTATATATGAGGCAAGCTTTTTTACTCAAACCCAAAAAATTGTGTGAATATACTTTGATTAAAAAAACAAATATTCACAGGCAAATCGAGCGATAGCAGATTTTACGGCCTAGAAAAAAATAATAAAATCGCAAACAATCTAGTTTCCAATAGAATGAGTGGCGCATAGCGGAACTATCTTATAAAATTAAGAAGATTCCTGCTAATAAAAATTAATAATAAGCCAGCAAAGCCCCTGCCTTAGGCATCGCCATAAAGAAAATTAATACTAAGCAATCATCTTTTGCAAGCAACTAAAAAAATGACTTGAGGTAGCCATTGAGATCCAATCCAGTGAGTTTATATATGCCATTGAGCCCTAGCGACCAAATTGAGAACGAGAGTAGCATATAGTAGAAGACCCGCATTCTATTTTTTTCGATCGTATTAGCTAATACAGTTCCAACTGGTACGGTGAGAAAAATAGGAGTCAATAGGCTAATACCTATCAATCCGATTCTTTTCCTCAAATTAACTAAGAGGCGTTTTCGCTTTGAAAATTTAACGATTTTGGAATTATTGGGATAATAGTAACTCCATATTTTGCGATTGAGGTCAAATCCATAGGAAAAGATTAACACGCCAAGCATCCCACCACCTATAGCGATAAGCACAGACTGAAAGAAGGTAAAATCATTAGCCCATATCATACCCAACCCAGCTAAAAATTTCACACCCAGTAAACTGATTGTGATTAGAAAAAAAACAACGTCGAGCATTATAATTGATTTGTTAAAATTTGCAGGTCAAAAATGCGCTATGTTTTAATAGGATTCAATAATTATGCCAGTAATTAACTAAAAAAAACAACAATATTTTATATTGTAAAATGAATTAATTAATATTGCCAAGACTATCAATTTTTCTATTGAATAAAAACACAACTGCCGTACTTGGTGAGAACATAGCTTGCGATTTTTTAGTTCACAGAGGATATAAAATTCTGGAACGAAATTGGCGATATGGCCACAGTGAAATCGATCTTATATGTGCTCGAGATGGGAAGCTAGTCTTTGTGGAGGTAAAAACCAGAAAGTCTTTAAAATATGGATTACCCGAAACAGCGGTAAGTGAATCTAAACAAAAAGCCATTTTTAGGGCATCTGAACAATATATTTACAAAATAAATCATCAAAACGAAATTAGATTTGACATTATTGGCGTAATTTTGGGTGATAAAATAGAGGTTGCTCATTTTGAGGATGCCTTTTACCCAAAATCTTATTAGTCAGTTACGATGCGAAGTTTTTATTTTTTTGTATTTATGTTTTTGTTGGCTCAGTTAGGCTTAACATCACAACAAACATTGCCTCACATCCTTACCCCAGAAGAAAAAAATAGCAATAAAATCCCCTACCCCAATCTCCAACCACATGGCATTACGGTCCCTCCGACGGGATCGCTGAGGGCTCCAGCTGAATGGGAAGAAATTGAAAGTTTGGTGATCACCTGGTCTGGTACTAATTACCTTGATATCCTCGCTGAGATTGTCCGCAACACTATTCTGGAATGCAAAGTAATTATCATAACAGGAGATACTATTAGTACACAAAATTATTTGGCCAATGCTGATATAGATCCCAGTGATCCAAATATTCAATACCTTGTTCAGGATTTTAACTCAATATGGGTGAGGGATTATGGTCAGTGGAATGTCTATAAAAATGATGTAGATTCATTGCTCTTAGTGGATTGGATATACAATCGTCCTTTTAGACCTGATGACAATGCGATACCATTAGGCATTGCAGCGTTTACCAATCTCGATATCTATGAAACCATCTTACCACCTTATCACTTGGTAAATACGGGTGGCAATTTTATGTGCGATGGGATGGGAACGGCCTTTGCTAGTGAATTGGTATTGCAAGAAAATACCCAAGCTTATTATGATAGCGAACAGATGGATTTGCCAGGTCATAATTATACGGAGATAGCAAATATTCTAAATGCTTTTATGGGCATAGATCGTTATATCACTATGCCTACCCTACCCTATGATGGTATCCATCATATTGATATGCACCTCAAGCTCTTAGATGAGGAGACCCTGTTAGTAGGAGAATACCCTATAGGACAAGCTGACGGCCCACAAATAGAAGCTAACCTTCAATATGTATTAGATAATTACGAATCACCATTTGGAACGCCTTACAAAGTGGTACGCATTCCTATGCCCCCTGAGGACGGAAATTTCCCTGATGAAAATGGTGCTTATAGAACCTATACCAATTGTGTATTTATCAATAAAACCGTTCTTGTTCCTACATACGAAGAACAATTCGACACAACTGGCTTGCGCATACTGCGTGAAAACTTACCAGGATACAATGTAGTAGGTATAGAATGTAATGATATTATACAGCTAAGCGGCGCACTTCATTGTATTACTAAAGAATTGATGGTTCAAGACCCATTATTGATCATACACCAGCCCTTATCAGCACAGAATCCTTTGCCCTCTTATACTGTTAACGCAATTGTAAAACACAAGTCAGGAATTGCAGGCGCACTAGTTCATTATTCATCCGATCCAGCATTGGGATTTACTTCCATAGCGATGAATTACAACGAAGCCGAAGACTATTATACAGCGAATATCCCTGCCCTAGATGGAGCTGCAAAATATTATTATTACATCGAAGGTGTAGCCAATTCAGGCAAAACCATTACAAGACCGATTACTGCACCTGATGGCTACTGGCAATTTGATATTAATGAAAACAATACTGGAATAGCTGATATAGATAAATTGAGTACTGAAATAGGCCACATGTATCCCAATCCTTCTAGTGCAATAACAGTGATACCTGTGCACTTTGAAAAACCTACAACAATGCGAATGGATATCATAGATATGAATGGTCGTATAGTGGAAAAACTCGCTGATGAAAAAGTAAATGCCGGACTAAAGAATTATTTTATTAATACTTCTTCCTATATCACTGGCTGTTATTCCGTAGTGCTTACCACTCAAGAAGGTATTATACAACAAAAATTAATGGTGAAATAGCGAGCAGAAAAAATACAACTAAGATTTACTGCTAATCATAACAGAAGTCATAGCAATGGAGCCCAATACGGATTTATCATTAAATATTGAAACATCATCTTTGCTACTTTGTAAGGCGAGGCTATAGATTAATGGCAGAAAATGTTCAGGTGTGGGAATAGCTTTATTGATGGCTATACCACCTTGTTTATAATTGATCAGAGATTGATGATCTTTATTGACAATGGAAGACTTAAGGGATTCCTTTGCCTCTTTAGCCCAGTCGAAAGCATAGTCATCGGTTTGGTTTCGATTCCAGTCTAATACCCCAAGATTGTGTACCATATTGCCACTGCCTATAATGAGTATGCCTTTTTTTCTCAATAAAACAAGTTCTTTAGCTAACTCATAATGGCTACTAGGCGACATGTTGTAGTCTAAGCTCATTTGTATTACAGGCACATCCGCACTGGGATACAAGTGTTTTATTACGCTCCAAGCTCCGTGATCAAGACCCCAGCTATGATCCAATTCTAACTGACGGCTACTGACCATATTCTTAGTTTCCATAGCCAGCTCGGGAGATCCCGGTGCGGGATATTGTACATCAAAAAGTTCCTGCGGAAAGCCACCGAAATCGTGTATGGTCTTAGGCATTTCAATAGCCGTCACATAAGTGCCTTTGGTTTCCCAGTGTGCAGAAATACAGAGGATGGCCTTCGGTCTTTGAATTGTATTTCCAACTGTTCTAAAGCCCTGTACAAATTCATTCTCCTCAATGGCGTTCATAGGACTTCCATGCCCCAAAAAAAGCACAGGCATCGTTTCGGTATTCTCTAAACTATTACTGGATTTATAAAGCGCATTTAGCTTCATTACTGTTGCTGCCATAGGCAAAATTGCAAGGGTTTTAATAAAATCTTTTCTATTCATAATCAACTGACTTATAGTCCATAGGACATCTCTGTTGAAGACAGAATCAACAACGCTAAAAACCGTTCGAATAGTTCAACATCCCTGAAAAAACTAAGCAGGCTTACTCATTCGACGGAGGATATCAGCCGTTTCCCCTTTAGGAATAGCATTGATCAGTTTTTGGGTATATTCTTTTTGAGGGTTGTTATAGATCTCATCGGCAATACCCATTTCTTCGACTTTACCCTTATTCATCACGACCATTCTATCGGACATAAACTTAACTACTGATAAGTCATGGGAAATAAAGATATAAGTAAATCCAAATTTTTCGCGCAGTTCGATCAAGAGATTTAAAACCTGAGCTTGTACTGATACATCTAATGCCGATACTGATTCATCGCAAATAATAAATTTGGGATTTAGGCCAAGTGCTCTAGCAATACATATACGCTGTCTTTGTCCACCAGAAAACTCGTGAGGATAGCGATTAAAATGGTGTGCCTTTAGGCTCACTGTTTCTAATAGTTCAACCACTTTATCTTTGCGCTCTTTATCTGAATTGTATATTTTATGTACTTGCATAGGCTCCATAATGGCATTTCCTATGGTAAGTCTTGGATTAAGCGATGAGTAGGGATCTTGAAATATGATTTGCATATCCTTGCGCAATTCCATCATATCCGCTTCATTCAGTTCATGCACATCGCGACCGTTGTATATTACATTACCTGAATGTTTTGGTGCAAGTCTGAGTATGGTCCTACCCAGGGTGGTCTTTCCACAACCTGACTCGCCTACTAAGCCTAGGGTTTCGCCAGGATATACATCGAAACTAACATCATCTACTGCTTTGACATAATCAGTTACTTTGCCAAAGAAATTGCGATTAGAAGGAAACCATGTGGACACATTTTTTAGTTGTAATAATGGTTCTTTACGCATTAACTCTTCGTAACGCTTTTTAGTGGTCTCAGGGCTCACCACTACTTTGGCGATCATTTCATCCACTGAAACAGGGACTTCTTGCATAACCCCTTCAGCATTTTCATTCATAAAATCCGATACTGTAGGCAGCTTGCTCAATCGTTTGCCCAATGGTGGTCGGCAAGCCAATAATCCTTTTGTATAAGGGTGTTTAGGATTGGTAAATATGTCATAAATAGAACCTTGCTCAACTATTTTACCACGATACATAACAAGTACACGATCAGCTACTTCGGCGATAACACCTAAGTCATGGGTGATAAACATGATACTTGAATCAATCTCGTGCTTTAGCTGCGCCATGAGTTCCAATATCGTCTTTTGAACTGTTACATCAAGAGCAGTAGTAGGCTCATCAGCAATCAGGATACTAGGACTACAAGACATAGCCATAGCAATCATCACTCTTTGTTTTTGACCCCCTGAAAGTTGATGTGGATAGGCATTTAAGATGCGACTGGGATTAGGGAGTTTCACCTTTTCATACAGTTGCAATGTGAGGTCTTTAGCCTCAGCTTTACCAACTTTTTGATGCAGTCTAATGGCTTCCATAACTTGATCCCCACAAGTGAAAACAGGGTTCAGGGAGGTCATAGGTTCCTGAAAAATCATAGCGATCTCATTGCCCCTATATTGACGCATTTGCTCTTCCTCTATCTTTACTAAATCTACCACATTGCCATTCTTATTGTGGTACAATATCTCCCCACCTACGATCTTACCAGGAGGATTGGGAATGAGGCGCATAACCGAGAGCGTAGCCACGGACTTACCTGATCCCGACTCACCTACGATCCCTATTGTTTCACCTCTATTGAGGTTAAAACTAATATTATCAACGGCTCTTACTAAGCCCTCTTCGGTTTTGAACTGGGTCTCCAGATTTTTTACTTCTAGAATTAATTTTGACATAGCATAAAAAAGTTGAGGGCAAGATAAACAAAAATTGTAATAAGACCTCATTTTAAAAAATAGTAGTACATTAGATTCTCGAAAAAATCCAATTATGAAAAAACTCTTGCTTTTATCATGTGCTTTTAGTTTTTTAAGTGGGTTATCGTCCCAAAACGTATTTACAGGAATTTACAATGGCCCTTACGAAGGCGATCAAGTAGAAATGATTCTCGAACAGTCAGGGGCGCAGGTATATGGAACCATGCAAGACAGCTATCAGACCTATCTAGTAGATGCAATAGCTTCAGGTACTGGCATTATAGGCACAGCCTCGGAATCTACACTAGGTTTGATTTTAGCCTTTGATGGAAATATAGCGGGCAATGAACTACAACTCAATTTATCACTTGATCAGTCGGGTTTTAAGATTCCTATGCCAGGTTTACTACTAACTAAATCAGTGGCTAGTAACAATGATTACTACGGATCTCAATACCCTGAGGCTACTCAAGAAATTCCAAGCAACGAATGGAATAATTATAGCAACACAAATACGAGTACTTACATACCTGCACTCCCATCCGATGCTTATAGAGATCCTGCATTAATGGGTGAATGGTATAAAGAAGAAATGTATAATTCAAGTGGTGGATTTGACGGTTATTATATGAGTACAAGCACAAGGACAGGCATCTCTTACAATAGCGATGGGTCCGTCTCTGACCTCGGTTCAAGTACCACCATTAGCACCACTGATGCCTATGGCAATTCCGCCTATAATGGCTATGCTACCATTCCTAACACATGCTGGTTTACACGCAACAATCATGTTTATTTACTCGTTGAGGAAAATGGCAAAAAAGAAACTGTAGAGATCGGAAAATACTACATTGAGAATAGCAGCATGTTAATAACAACTCCTGAAGGTAAAAAAACATTGTTTCAACGCTAGGTCCATAAATTAATTATTGGTGTAAGTTTTATCTGTAAAGGAAAATCATTAGCGCAAATTAAAGATATGCTTACAAACTTTGTTAATTCAAATCAAGCTCATTAAATAATGCTCTGAATTCTTTTCCAGAAAAAGATTTTAAAGCACTCATCAACTAGCATTAAAAAATAGATTTGGGCGATGCCTGCGGCCCGGGCTATACAGGGCTTCGCTTACGCTCCGGTACTTGGGTGGCGGGCTTTCGGCTATATTAATATAAAGCTGTAGAAAGCCCGCCACCCAAGTACTAAACCCTTCCTATCCCTATCGCTGGCTGCGCGAATTACGATACCCGATTTACGATTTACGACACTGAAAGGCTAGCGCGATTTATGATTACCAATTTAGGATTTACGATACTGACTTTTGTGATAGGAAATACATTAAGACTAGAGACTAGAGTCTAGTATCCAGTGTCAAGCTCTTTTATTATAGCTCAAAATTAAAGGGCAATCTTGTTTGTATAGGATTTAGATTTTTCCAATACATTGCATCTTTGTATAAGGTATAATAAGCACCTAACTCTTTTTGCATAGCCCTAGTTGCTGCCTCTTCACCACTAAATTCTTTAATTAGCTGTTGCCATTTATCTTCTTTCTCAGGATATTGTTTTATGCGATATTCCGTTGTGTTAGCCAGCTTTACTGCATAATCAATCGCTTTTTCTAATCCACCGATCTCATCAACAAGGCCATTTGACAATGCTTGTGTACCGGTCCACACACGACCTTGGGCAACTAAATCAACACTATCTTTTTGCATCTTGCGCCCATCGGCCACTTTAGTTATAAACTTATCATAAAAATTATTGATGTAGTTTTGAAATATATTGCCTTCTTCCTCAGTCAATGGGCGGTTAATGGTGGTCAGGAAATCGGCGTAAGGAGCGGTTTTTACGCGATCGAAAGTAATGCCTAATTTATCCTCCATGAAATTGTCAATAGTAGCAAACA
>CAYZQX010000180.1:0-7973 GCA_964480615.1 uncultured Chitinophagales bacterium
GAGTCAGTGAATAAGACTAAACCATTCCGCATCCCTATCGCGAATACAACCTGAAGATCCAATAGATTCGAGACGACATTTTATAGTTATGCATCAAATTATATTACGGAAATACATCATTTTTTGTGCATATTCATAGCACTTGCAATCGATGATTTCCTCTATCATTGAAAATTGCATAGCTGCTGCACTAACCCTAAATAGGAAATTGATTTTTTTTTTTTACTTTATCTACTTGTTGTCAATTGTCAGGTACCCATTTTTTATATAAGTTATGGCCAGCCTTACAAGTGGAGATATAATATGAAAATATAGCTAATCGATGGTCAATTATAAATCAGCTAATAAGTCTAACATTGTTAAGCCTTTTAACGCTGTTTCTTCCCACTCTTGATCAGCTATAGAATGAGCGGTAATACCACCACCTACAAAAATTCCAATCCTATTAGATTGTACTTTCATACAGCGCAGATTTACAAAAAAATCGGCATTGTACGAATCGGCGATGCCTACATATCCTGTATAATAAGCGCGTGAATGTCTTTCATATTTTTGAATAATTTCGACGGCTTTCTTTTGAGGATAACCACCTACTGCTGGCGTAGGATGTAATACTTGAGCGATGGTTGAAGGGGCTATTTTTAATCCATTCAAATCAGCACTGATAGCGGTGTATAAGTGCTTAATATGTCTTAATTTTTTAATATCAGGCTGTGGATTGTACATAGATTTAAGACCGAGTGAGGAAAGCGAATTTACAATTTGATCTGTCACTATTTTTTGCTCTTCATATTCCTTGGCTGTAAATACATAATCATCTGCTATAGGCAGGGTTCCTGCTAGAGAGGTAGTATGCAAGTAATGATCCTCTATATGAATAAGCTGTTCAGGGCTGGCACCCATCCATAACCCTGATTGAGGATGAATAAACAGATAGGCATAGCACTCCGAATTGAGTAGGAGCAGCTTTTTATAAACTTCGGCTATTGAAGGAGGATTAGTGAGTGATCGAGTAATTATCCTAGAGGCGATGGCCTTGTTAATATTGCCCAGCGCAATTTCATTTTTTATTGCCTCGATTAATTCGAGGTGTTCTTGCTTACTTGATTCTATGAAATCTGTTGCATCGCAATCATTTTGAAGATAGAAATTTTGAATAAATTGGCTAAATTCGATATCGCTAAAAAGATCAATTGAACCGATGCAATATTCGTTAGGTATATATTCGATGGCTTCACTCTGTTTATTGGATACAAATGGATAGAAATAGATCGTCTTGTATTCATTTATATCTTGATTTATTGCTTGTATAGGATCTAAATAATTTGTGTTCAAACCAAATATGTCAATGTGATCATTGCCTGGCTTGCGCAGAATAAAGAGGGCTTTGGTTGTATGCATCATAACCTATTATTATAATTGTTATTCTATACAATAGACGCCTGCTGCATCTAGGTGCAATGTGCTACATTGGAGCGTAATTGCTCCATTTTCCACGATATATAGGGATGTGTTTTTATGATTGAAATAATCCATTTGAGTCAAGGGTGTACGCGTGAGAAAGCAAAGCATTGCCTTGATGGTACGACCATGTGAGCAAATTAGAAAAGTTGATTTTTGTTCTATCTTATTCAGGTCAAGCAAAAATGCGCTCACTCTATGAGATAGTTCCATAACACTTTCACCGCCACTTGGTTGATGGTTTAGTACTCCACTTCGCCACATATTGACAGTAGTATGATAATAAGCCTTGGTTTCATCAGTTGGGGTTCTGCCTTCATAATCGCCCCAGTTGATTTCATCTATGCGGCTATCAATTTTTGTATTAATTCCTTGATCAATAAATTGTTGAATGGTTTGCTTAGTGCGTACAAGCTCCGAATGAAAAAGTCCATCAAAATGGTGGTGATAATAATAATCATAGAAAGCAGCGGCTTGTGCAAGCCCATTTTCATTGAGTGGTGCATTCATACTGCGTCCTTGCAGTATGCCCATTCTATTGAGATCAGTTTCGCCATGGCGAAGAAGATACAAGATGTGTTTCAGGTTTTTTTTGCAAAAATAGGGAAATAATAGTAGAATACTAGGGGAATATCCTTAATTTTGTGTCAATAATAAGAATATGAAATATCAATCCATTGATAGCAAGCTATTCATTCGCAATCGCAAAAATTTTGCTAGTAAGCTGAAAAGTGATAGCATTGCAATATTTGTCTCTAATGATGAGATGCCAAGAGGAGCGGATAGTTTTTATCCATTTAGGCAAAATCCCGATATGTTTTATCTCACTGGAATTGATCAGGAGCAGAGCTTATTAGTACTGTATCCTAATTGTCCCAAAGCCGATCATGACGAAGTATTATTTTTGCGCAGGACGGATGAGGTCATTGCAGTATGGGAAGGACATAAATATACCAAAGCGGAGGCTGCTACAACATCGGGGATTAAGAAAATTTATTGGCTCGATGAAATGCCAGTAGTACTCAATGAAATGATGAATCTAGCAACAAATTGCTACCTCAATCTCAATGAGCATGATCGCTATGCATCAGTGGTTACTGATGCGGAGTTGCGCTTCGCTCGTATGACACAAAAAAAATATCCATTACACCATTACCATCGGTCAGCACCTATCCTACACGATCTTAGAGCCATCAAAGATAAGATTGAAGTTGAATTGATACAAACAGCATGTAATATTACCGGCAAGGCATTTGAACGCGTGTGTAAGTTTATAAAGCCTGGCGTATATGAATATGAAATAGAAGCAGAGATCGCCCACGAATATTTGCGCAACAGGGCTACTGGTCCTGCTTATGGCAGCATCATCGCATCAGGTAAGAATGCCTGTGTATTGCATTACCACGATAATAATCAGCAGTGCAACGATGGAGATTTGATATTAATGGACTTTGGTTCTGAATATGCCAATTATGCATCGGATCTCACGCGTACCATACCCGTCAATGGAAAATTTACCAAACGACAAAAGGAGGTTTACAACAGTGTATTAGCAATTATGAAAGCAGCAACTAAATTATTAAAGCCAGGAGTAACACTCAAAGATTATCACGAACAAGTGGGCTTAATTGCTACTGAAGAAATGCTAAGCCTCAATCTGATCACTAAAAAAGAAGTGAAGGAACAATCGGCGGATAAGCCTGCCTATAAAAAATATTTTATGCACGGCACTTCCCACTTCTTAGGGCTGGATGTACATGATGTAGGACATAGATACAAAGCGATTAAAGAGGGAATGGTATTCACCGTAGAGCCTGGCATCTATATACCCGCTGAGAATATGGGTATTAGAATCGAAAACGATGTTCTAGTAAAGTCAAAAGGCAATCAAGATTTAATGGGACATATTCCTAGGGAGGTGGAAGAAATCGAAGCATTGATGAAGAGAAAGTAAGTGATTTTCTATCTCTAAAGATGCCATTATAAGTAGCAATGCAATATTGATAGGCAATGATTGAATGGTTAGTATTGTGAAGGTGTTAATTTGTGCGCTTTGTTTAATTAAGTATATCATCTGATTTATGCCATCAAAAATTTGTTTCATCCTATTCCAACAGAAAATAATAAAGACGATATATTCAAGGAAACTAGTTATTATATAATTGACATTGGATCATGGACTCTGGACATAGCGCAGTTGCAATAACTAGACACTAGACACTGGACTTAGTGCAGTTATTGCAACTAGTTTCAGTATCGTAAATCTTGAATCGGTAATCATAATTCGCGATAGCCTATCAGGATCGTAAATCCTAAATCGAAAATCGTAAATCGCGCAGCCAGCTCAGTACCGTAGCGTCAGCAAATCGAGCTTGCGAAGATTCTGATGGCCTTTAAAAAACTAATAAAATCAGAAAGCCCTGTATAGCCCGGGCCTCTCCCGGAGCTTTGGCGTAGGGGAGGCATCGCCCAATATGCATTTATTATCAAGGGTGAGATCATTATACACTTTCTACTCATTACTTTATTAATTATCAAAGAATAAACGGAGTGGACTATGCGAAAGCAATTTATGCATATAAAACTAGATTGTACCAATATAAATCTATGATGCCGTCACTAGTAAATAGTGATTAATTACTAGGACATAACAGCTAATAGTTTGACTACTTATAACCCTATTCAAGCGGAGTATTTCTTGACAAATTAGACAAGTCAGCAACTAATGACACTTGTTTTTTCTATTCAGAAAAAAATTAATATCTTTAACTTGTTAACAGGTTATTTTATTGCAAATTAATTGAAAATCCTAAGTATGAAAAAATTCTTTATTCTAACGGTATTAAGTTTATTCGCCTTCATCCATAGTTATGGTCAATGTCCATCTTCAACCTCAGGTGCATGTGGTGGTGGTGGCTGGCAATGGACTTATACATTACAGGCAGGTGGTACAATCAGTTTTGGTTCAATGATGAATCCCGCTGGAACTTGGTTTTATGTCAATGGTTCGCCTGTTGCGGCCAATCAAGTTATTGCTGGGCCAGGAACATTTACCATACTGGCTATTGATCCTCAACCTGCCGTAGCTGATTTACTAGATAATCTTTCAGGCTGTGTCAATGGAACCTGTGCAGCCTCATCTTGGACTGTTGCTCAACCTGCTTGTGCACCAGTTGAAGTGAGCTTGGGAGGTCACGATTGTTTATACGATAGTTGTATAGATTGTGGTACACCTCCACCATCCGATTGCGACCCCGATGTTGCTGGTGTGCAAAGTCCTGGAGATAGTTGCAATGATATGGATCCCGATACAGGTAATGATGTGTATCAATCGGATTGTACTTGTATGGGTGAGGTTATTGATTGCAGTGGAATACCTGGAGGCACAGCATTGCCTAATACAAGTTGCGATGATGGTATTGCTACTACAAGCAATGATACATGGAATGCAAATTGTCTATGTGTGGGCACACCAGATTGTGATGCAGGTATAGCTGGTATCCAAAATCCTGGGGATAGTTGCAATGATAATAATGTAAATACCCCTGCAAGTTTTTACAATGCTTCTTGTACATGTCAAGGCGATTGTGATCTTACAGTGAGTGGATTTCAAAGCCCTGGCAATGCCTGTAATGATGGCGATCCTAACACAGTAAATGATGTATATACTACAGCTTGTGTATGTGCGGGCATAGCAGATTGCAACCTCGCTGAGTTAGGTATTCAGAACCCTGGTGATCCTTGTGATGATGGGGATGCAAATACTGGCTTGGATTTTTATAATGAAAATTGTGACTGCATAGGTTATTGCAGCTATGGATTTGCAGGAAATTTTGTGATTGGTGATCCTTGTAATGATGGCAATGCAAATACCCTAAATGATACTTACAATACACAATGCGTATGTGCAGGAACTAGTATTAGTACAGGTGTAGATGTGCATATTAAATTATTTTTGGAAGGCCCTTATCATCCTGAAACGGGACTTATGAATGCCCTGCTTTCTAGCTCTATTAGTCTTCAACAGCCTTATAATGTGGACCCTTATTTTTATGCTGGAAACGAGAGTATAAGCAGCTTGCCCGCTGGTATAAGCGATTGGATATATATACAATTGAGAGCAACTGATATGAATACCGTGGTAGGTGAGCGTGCAGCTTTTCTAAGAGAAGATGGAATAGTAGTAGATACCGATTTTAGTACAGGGGTATATTTCGATAATGTGAGCAATGGAAATTATTTTATCACTGTATATCACCGTGCACACCTAGGAGTGATAAGCGCATCAGCTATCGAATTGCCGAATATTAGTCCTTACGATTTTACCACTGCTGTCAGCCAGTCTTATGGTGTAGGTCAGCTCAAGCTGATAGATGTCGCTGCGAATAAGTATGGCCTATTTTGTGGTGACTATGATGGCAGTGGGGTAATAAATAATCTCGATTATAATGCATGGTATAGCAATAATACAGGGGTAAATCAATACCTCCCATGGGATGGCAATATTAGCTCTGTAGTAAATAACTTGGACTATAATCTATGGTACGCGAATAGGTCAAAGGTAGGTGTTTCCTTTATTCAATTGCCCTGATTCACTTACAAGACATTAGCACTACAGCGCTAGAAGTGATCGCTATGAAGTATAAGATTTTTCCAAATCCCAATGATGGAAAATTTCAAGTAATCTTGCCACAATTGCCAGATTCGGCAATCCTCCGCATTACAGACATTAATGGCAAATTAATACAGACTTATAGCAGTACATCGAGTATGGAAGCCCAGTCCTACAATATAGAAATTATGGATAAAGGCATCTATTTTTTGACTATATACGGAGAAGGGCTACTAATCGAAACCCAAAAAATAATCATTCAATGATCTGTTTTATTGCTTTTTTATATTCTATATTATTATTGAATTCTGGGTTTTTACATACACAGAATTCATTTTGTAAGATAATAGTTGTAGATTCAATAAAAGGAGATGTGCCATATAGCATTTTTGAACAAAATGATTTTTTTTATGTGATTGGTGGATATGTAAATCAAGAGTATCTAAGTTCAAAACGATTATTAAAAATAAACATTAATGGAGAGATACTAATTAATAGCACATTTGAAAATGATATAGGGAGATCAATGGAAGGCAATTTAATTGTAATAAATGATACAATAATCTATGGTGCTAATAAGTCCTATATGAATTACAACAATGATGCAGTACTTTTTTTTATGAACAATGAATGTGATAGTTTATTTACTAAAAGAATACTGGGTTTAAGTGGCGTTGATATTGCTGAGGCAATTCGAGCAATGACACAAAACCCCGACCATACGCTCTTATTAGCGTCAAAGGAATTGAATTGGGATTCACAGCAGGGCAAGATATGGCTAATAAAAACAGATTCCCAGGGCAATACTTTGTGGAGTAAGAAACATTGGCGCAGCACAAATGATGATCCACGTAGCATTGATCATAGCCACTCTGGTGGCTATATCATAGGCGGTTTTACGGATGGCAATACGCCGATGAATACTTCCAGTTCGGTTTATCACAATGGCTATATATTGGAAGTGGATTCACTGGGCAATTTTGTAAGAGATACCGTATTGTACAGTCCATTAGGCTATGATATTTTGGATAGTCCGGGTTATACTTTGGTCAAAAGGGACATCAATGGGGGCTATGTATATACTTGGAATTATCCACACGATGAGGATGATTTTGATACATCATATGATCAATTTGTCACCATCTTGGTGAAATTAGATAATGACTGGAATGAGGAATGGCGATTAGAATGGGATGAAGATGCAGATAAATTTATCCATAATTTTAGGGTTTTGGAGGATGGGTCTGTGATAGGTTGTGGATTTAAAAAAACCCAACAAGAATTGACAGGTCTTTATCTCTGGCGTGGGTGGCTATTTAAAGTGAGTGCTACAGGTGAATTGTTATGGGAACGCTATTATATCCATACCAGTCAGAACTGGTGGCAAAATGAGCTAAACGACTTGATCCTCACCTCGGATGGTGGGATCGCCTCAGTGGGTTATATAGATGATTCGGAATATTCAGTGGACTTATGGATGATCAAAACCGATGCCTATGGCTGCCTGACCCCTGGCTGTACAGATGAACTGATATGGGCAGGGATTGATGAGCTGCCAGCGCAGGAGGGCATCTATGCAGTGAGGGAAAAGTTTTTCTGGGTCAGTCCGAATCCTGTGTATGCAGGTATGGAGCTGCAATTTTACAATCCCATAAGCCGTACTCATTCGTCCATCATCATATCGAATACTGCGGAGAGCGGGTTTATCAGGAATCCCTTAGCATGGGTATAAAACAACTGAGCATTGATGATATGAGTCTGTCCCCAGGGATATATATCATCACCTACCTAAGTGGAGGACAAGTATTGCAGTCGGAAAAACTGGTCATTCAGTAAGGTACATTCAAGCGCATAGCCATGTTGGACTGGATGCTAACTAACTTAATAGCTAGGATTGAAT
>CAYZQX010000181.1:0-7949 GCA_964480615.1 uncultured Chitinophagales bacterium
ACCCCCGGAAGTTGCCTTCAACAGTTTTCTTGACTGCCGGATTCGACCACTCTGCCTTCTCTCCGCCGCAAAGATAGTTCTTTTTCTTATTTTTAAAATTATTTTTTCCAAAAATGAAAAAAATTATTGTCTTGACTGGTGCTGGTATAAGCGCCGAGAGTGGAATTCAAACATTTAGGGGGCAAAATGGGCTATGGGAAGGTCATCGGATCAGCGAGGTGGCTACTCCTGAGGGTTGGCATAAGAACCGAGAACTGGTTTTAAATTTTTACAACGAACGCCGACAATTGCTCAGAAAATGTGCACCAAACAAGGCACATCTCCGATTAGTGGAGCTGGAACAAAATTATGAGGTGACAATTATTACTCAAAATGTAGATGACCTGCACGAGCGCGCCGGTAGCAAAAATATATTGCACCTACACGGAGAGCTTACCAAGGCGCAGAGTTCACTAGACCCCAGCTATATAAAAGAAATAGGTTATGAAGATATTGCAATAGGTCAGCATTGTCCTAGAGGCTCACAGCTCAGACCTTTTATTGTATGGTTCGGAGAGTCCGTTCCTATGATGCCCTTAGCGATGGATATTGTTAAGCAAGCAGACCTATTCGTTGTCATAGGGACCTCACTAGAGGTATATCCCGCTGCCTCCCTGATTGATTTTGTCCCCGATGGTGTTCAAATAGTTGTAATAGACCCTAATCGACCTGCCATAGGTGGATACGCTAATATAAAACACATCGCCAAAATAGCAAGTGACGGAATGGATGAGCTATTAGCAATGCTCAAACTGGTCTAAGTTCACAGCCATTATGGACAAGCCAAATCAAGCCCATAAAAAATAGAAACAAAAAGAAATATTATCTTGCAGCCAAGATGTTTAAGTGGATAATCAGCTTAGCCTTGAATATAGTGCCAAGGCATCAATTGCATAAGATCGCACATATATGTTTGAAAATGGTATCGCCGTTTTTGAGGGGGCAAAATTTTACGGATCCTATAAGTGGTATCTCCTATAGGCGATTATTGCCTTATGGGCGGAAACAAAGCCGTCCGAATGTGTTAGCGCCTGATTCCTTATCCCTTGAACGCCATCGCCTCTGCTGGTTATACATGCAGCGCAAAACTAATTTTTTCACTGCGCCGATAAAGTTTCTACATCTCGCACCTGAATACTGTTTTTTACAACTATTCAAATCACAGAAAAACTTAGATTATATAACCGCAGATCTCAATTCACCCTGGGCTTCCATGCATTTTGATGTACATGAAATACCATTTGAAGACAATGTATTTGATGTGTTGATGGCCAATCACTTGCTAGAACATGTAAATGATGACCGAAAGGTGATGCGAGAATTTTATAGGGTATTAAAGCCAGGCGGCTGGGCTATTTTTATGATTCCACAGGATATTCACAGTGCTGTAACTTTAGAGGATCCCACAATTACATCCCCTGAAGAACGTGAAAAACATTACTGGCAAAGCGATCACCTGAGATTGTATGGTCTTGATTTTAAGGATAGATTGACGGCTGCGGGATTTCAAGTTACAGTAGAGGATTATACCAAAGAATTTACTACAGAACAAATAAAAGCGTTCGCACTCAACCCAAATGAGCTAATCTACTATTGCAAAAAGTAGGAGTATAGGCCATAAATCTTAGCCAGCAAATTATTCACATAGGTACAAGACCTTTGTGCAAAAATTTATTTTATAGAAAATCTAAAATATGCAATAAAAAACTGTATAATTGCAATAGAATTTAGGTTCTACAAATTCACATTCACAATAATTCAATAATAAATAATATTCTGCAACAAATTTATTAACGCCTCCTATGTATCGGAATAAAAATAATCTTTTATCCTAATTGGGAGACAATGATAATGCGCTAAATAGTGGGTATTTTTTATTGGCAATTAAATGTAACATTATAAGTTATCTTAGAAAAAAATTGGACTATAGATTAGGGATGCCTAACTTAATCTAATACTTAGCGGCTAATTTATAATGCAAAATAGAAAAGGTGATGAGATTTGTTAATATTGATCAACCAAAGAAAAATGATTATCAATACATAAGCCCAGAGCCCTACCCCACCAGCCATAACCTACAACCGTATATAATCCCAAAACAACCTCAACCCTATCTGCAATGAAAAATAATTCCATCATTCAATTGACCATTCTAATTATGGTGCTTTTGATTTCCTCCTGCCGCAAGGAGTTTAGTGACTCCATCATCGAGTTTGACCTAGAAAGCGTGCAAATGGAAATAGAACCCAAGCAGAATATTAAATTTTATTTCACTAAAGATGTTGATCACCTATTTACGGATACTGAATGGCGAGACAATGATCTATTAGAATTTTCTCCTGCAGTGGAGGGCAAGATAAAGCTCGATGGGCTGAATGGTATTCTTTTCTCCCCGATCGTCCCTTTTCAATTAGCGACAAAATACAAGGTGCAAATGACACCTAATTTTAGCAAAATTAAAAACAAAGAAGGCAAAGCCTATAGTGTTGGAAAATCGCGTTCTCTAGAACTTCATACCGCTTTTTTAGAACTTCAAAAAACAAATCTAACGTGGAAGAAATCAAGTACGGATCCCAGCCAACTAGCACTACTGGTCTCCATGAACTTTAATAATCCCGTGGATCTCGAATTTATAAAGAAAGGGGTAGAAATAAAGCTGAATGATCAAATAGTTAGTTACACCCTTACTAATACAGAAAGCTCCCCATATATAGGTCTTGAAATAGCCTATAATGATAAAACAGTTATTGATGCACCTATACAAATAGTACTAAAAAAAATATTAGCACTAGGAGGCAATGAAGCTGCTGGAAAAGAGGATCAAACAATTAAACTGACGATCCCTGAAAAAGATAATTTTCAGTTGTTAGATATAGCTAGTGACCACAATGGAGATTCAGGAACGATATACATTACCAGCAATATGCAACCTGATGAGGCCAGTCTAAAACAAAAGACTAAGATAGAGCCAAGCGTCCAATATTCATTGCGGCTAACAAATAACGGATTTGCTATAGAGAGCAGTGAATTTGATATCTTACAAGTATATAAAATTAGCTTTGAAGAAGGACTAATCGGCGCTACAGGTGCTAAGCTCGCCTATCCCAAGATTTTTGAAACAAGTTTTGGCAATCTAGAACCTAAGATTTCATTTCCAGAAAGTAAAGGCAAATACTTATCCTTAAATGGTGCAAAAAATATTCCAGTTGCATTATTAAATGTGAACAAGGTGACAGTAACCATAACCAAGGTATTTGAAAACAATATACAGCGGCTTATGGAGCAAGGCAATAGCTATGACTATTATTACAATGAAGTGACAGAAGAATATCATGACTATACGACATTTGAAACTACAAAACTGGGCAAGGAGGTATTTAAAAAAGAATACAATACCAGCAGTTTGAGAACACAAGGAAAGCTCAAATTATTGCAACTTGATTTTGAAGATGAGCTGATCGACAAACGGGGCATTTATATACTAAATGTCAAGGATAAAGATCGATTGTGGTTAAATGCCTCAAGGATAGTTGCGATTTCAGACCTGGGGATCATTTGCAAAAAAGGTCTAGATGACATCTACGTATTTATACATTCTATAAGTAAAGCCGAACCCATATCGGGTGTTAAGATCAATTTTATAACCGACAATAATCAGCAACTCACATCCCTCACTACGAATAAAGATGGCATTGCTATACTGAATAAATCGAATCGATCACTTGATGGATGGAACATCAATATGATAAGTGCAGAATTAAAAGATGATTATAATATGCTTATGCTAGGCCAGGAGGCAGAAATCAATTTTGCTAATTTTGAAATTAAGGGCAAGCATAATAATAAGATCGGATATGATGCATTCTTGTATGCCGAACGAAACCTTTATAGGCCTGGAGAAGATGTAAATATATCAGGGATTATTAGGGATTTGAATTGGAAAACTCCTAAGGGTTTACCCATTGAAATAAAGATATTAATGCCTAACCAGCGCGAGCTAAAAACCATTAGAAAAAATATAAATGAGCAAGGTGCTTTTGAGACAAGTATAACTTTAGCGAACTCCGCTCCTACTGGCAAGTATCAATGTGAGCTGTATGCTGGTGACGATGTACTCATCGCAAGCTATCCATTTAGTGTGGAGGAATTCATGCCTGACCGATTAAAACTATCCCTACATGTAGATAAAGCATTGTACGAGTTATGTGATGAGGTGAGCACCGATCTAAAAGCAGAAAATTTTTATGGTACCCCTGCGGTTGACTGCACCTATAACTTGGAAATGAGTTTTGTAAAAAGTCAGTTTATGGCCAAGGGTTTTGAGAATTACAGTTTTAATACGCTAAAGGGAATTACACAAGAACAAGTATTTAAAGAAGGAAAGACCAATGGTGATGGTGCTGTTATTACGGCGATGGAATTCCCACAATCATTGAATGAGACTGGTCTTGTACAATGCCGATTATTAGCTACTGTTTTCGATGAGTCAGGAAGACCAGTATATCGCTCAGAATCATTTAAGCTCAACACCCAGGAAACCTATTTAGGAATCAATTGTTCCGATACTTACGTAAAAACTAATGTACCTATGGATATTAAATTGGCGTCATTAGATCATAGCGGCACAAATGCTGGTGCACAAAATGCCATAGTGGAAATTATTAAGTATGAATATAAAACGGTGATGGAAAAAAGTCAAAGTGGCTATTATTCGTATCGATCACAAAAAGAGGCAAAAAATATTCTAAAACAAACCATCAGATTCAATGGCAAACAAAAGAATTTTCAATATATCCCCAAGCTATCAGGTGAATATGAAATAGCACTTTATGAGGAGGGAAATAACAACAAAGCTATACAATCATTTTATGCCTACGGATATGGAAATACTGAACTGACATCTTATGAGGTAAACACCGTAGGACATATAGACATTATTGCTGATAAAGAAAAGTATGAAACAGGTGATAGAGCTGAATTGTTGTTTAAGACACCATTTGCGGGCAAACTATTGATAACCCTAGAAAAGGAATCGGTGCTGGAACACTATTTTATTGATACAGATAAAAAATCTGCCGCACTTACGATCCCAATTACTGAAGATCTAGCACCAAATGTATATGTAACAGCTACCCTTATAAAGCCACATATCAATAATGAGATTCCTCTTACGGTAGCTCACGGCCTGTTAAATCTACCAGTGGAAAACAAAGCACAGAAACTTGAGATGCTCATCACTGCTCCAGATAAAATAAACTCAAGTACCAAGCAAAAGATCCAGATCAAAACTAAACCAAATGCTGCTTATACCATTGCAGTGGTAGATGAAGGAATATTACAGATAAAAAATTATCAAAGTCCTGATCCCTACAGCTACTATTTTTCAAATAGAATATTAGGAGTTGAGAGTTATGAAATATACCCTGAACTAATGGCTGAATACAGTTTTAATGACGCACTCTCAGGAGGTGATGGAATGGACCTCGGCAAGCGCGTCAATCCACTTTCAGGTCAAAGAGTTAAACTTGTGCGTTATTGGTCAGGAATTAAAAAAGCGAACAGTAATGGTATAGGTGAAATTGAGATAGACATCCCGCACTTTAGTGGCGATCTACGTATTATGGGTGTAGTGTATGATGGGCCAAATTTTGGGAGTGCAGCGAAGAATATGAAGGTCGCTGACCCAGTAGTACTAACTACTTCCCTACCCCGCTTTCTAAGTCCAGGGGATGAACTCAATCTTGGAATCAACCTTAGTAACACTACCGAGAAAACTATTGTAGGGAAGGCCAAAATCACCCATGATGATTTACTAGAGATTACAGGGCAGGATGAATTCAATGTAGAGTTAAAACCAGGGCAGGAAAAACGAGTTTACTTCAACGCAAAAACAAAAAATAAAATTGGTATTACAAAGGTCAGTACAAGTTTTAGCGATGGCGTACATAACTATACTGAAAAGATAGACCTGCCCATAAGAGCAGCTGCTGGACTACAAAAAAGATCAGGATTTGGAGAGCTAAAAAATGGAACCAAGCAAGAAATCGTTTTCACTGATGAACTTCAAAAAGATAGTAGAGCAGGTAAGATTATCGTCAGTGGATCACCAGCATTAGAACTAGGTCGCAACCTTGAATACTTATTGCAATATCCGCATGGATGTATAGAACAGACGATCTCTACAGCCTTCCCTCAATTGTATTTAGCCGATCTAATTACTAAACCTTTTGGTGATCGTGATCCTGCTGCTGAAGCACGAAACAACATACAACAAGCAATTCAAAAATTACAGTCTATGCAAAACTATACTGGTGCACTCACCTATTGGCCTGGTGGCACAGAATCATGGTGGAGCAGCATATATGCATTGCACTTTCTTACTGAAGCCGATAAAGCGGGTTATGAAGTGCCGCACTCATTAGTTAGTAAATTAGAAGAATATGTTTTAAAACAAGGCAAGACAACAGAAAAAGTAAGCTATTATGTAAGTAAAAATAAATACCAAGAATTTGAACCTCGTGAATTAGCTTACAGTGTATATGTAATGGCACTAAGAGGAAAGCCAAATTTTTCTTTGATGAATAAATTAAAAGCGGATATCAATGTGCTTACAACTGATAGTCAATTCCTGCTAGGTGCTGCTTATGAACTATGTGGTCAACATGTAAAAAATCCAAAACTATTTCAAGGTGAATTTATCAGTCACGATTACCATAGTCTTGAAGGATCCTATTATTCCTACATACGTGACATGGGCATCGCTCTCAATGGGCTGATAGATGGGGATCCTCAAAATCCAAACATCATCCCACTATCTAGAACGCTTTCTCAAGAAGTAAAACAAAGATCATGGATGAATACCCAGGAAAGTGCATTTGCACTGCTAGCACTGGGTAAGCTAGCCCATAGATTTACACCTGGAGCTTTGGGGTCTATTAAATCTAATGGCAAGGAAATAGCTGCCTATAATGGTAAAACAATACAGGTAAATTACAATCGGCTGACCAATGATCAACTAACGATTGAGAGCAATGGTACACAACCATTATTCTATTATTGGGAGCTCGAAGGCCAAGCAACTGAAAACATCAGCATTGATAAAGAGAATGGATTAGAATTGCGCAAAAACTACTTTGATCGTTGGGGAAATAAAATAAATCTCAATAATGTTAATAGCAATGACCTAATCGTTGTGGAATTAACTCTTTCCACAAAGCTAGGAAATCAATTGAAAAACATTGTTATTACCGATTTATTGCCAGGCGGTTTTGAAATTGAAAACGCAAGATTAAAAGAAACCCCTAAGATTAGTTGGATAAAAAATGCAACAATTCCACAGCATTATGATGTGCGTGATGACCGAATATTTATATACACTGATGCCTCAGAAAAAAAGTCAAAATATTATTACATCGCAAGGGCAGTAACACCAGGCAGCTACATAATCGGTCAGGCAAGTGCCGATGCAATGTATAGCAATGAATACTATTCTTATTCAGGTGCAGGAAAAGTTGTAATCAAGTAGTAAGAAAACAGATCTAACCACAAGTATATATTGAGGCAAAATAGGCATCCTATTTTGCCTTTTTTATTGCTATTGAAATGATGTACTTGTTCATTAGCTTAGGTCTTGCTAAATAGGATTTGCTAAATAACTCATAAGATTGCGATTATGTCGATGCCTGCGGCCTGGGCTATCTGCTACAAGTCCTCGCTGCTTGCTGAATAGTTTAGTTTCAATGGCAAGCAAGAATCTTCGCTATCGCTCGATTTGTACCTCGCTGTGGGCTTTTGCTTGCGAAATTATTATTTTATATCGGAAACAAGAACCTGCGCTTACGCTTGGTTTGCGTCTATCCCTATCGCGAATACAACTTGAAAGAGCACTGTATAAGAGAAGACTTTACAAA
>CAYZQX010000182.1:0-7931 GCA_964480615.1 uncultured Chitinophagales bacterium
ATCATTCGTGGTGTTTGCGTTTCCATCATCACAAATGTCTCCTTGTATTCCATTTATGTTAGGACAGTTATCATTGGCATTGCAGATACCATCTTCATCCGTATCTTGTAAAGTACCGACACATACACAGTTTATATTGATTACATCATTAGTCGTACAAGCATCGCTATCATCACAACTGTCACCAAAATTTGCTGAAATTAATGAGCAGTCATAAACTGGACCTATAGGTGTTCCTGCACATACACAGTCCGAATTTATCACATCATTCGTGGTGTTTGCGTTTCCATCATCACAAATGTCTCCTTGTATTCCATTTATGTTAGGACAGTTATCATTGGCATTGCAGATACCATCTTCATCCGTATCTTGTAAAGTACCGACACATACACAGTTTGTATTGATTACATCATTAGTCGTACAAGCATTATTGTCATTACAGGCACTACCAGGTGTTTGTATGCCCGCGATATTAACATCACAATCGGTCGTGCAAGCCTGGCAGGAACCTCCGCAGTCCACTGACGTTTCTGTGCCATTCATTACCCCATCTGTACAAGTAGGCAATTGAGTCCCCGCACATAAGCAGGAGGCATTATAAATGTCATTAGTAGTATTGGCATTGTTATCATTACATGCTGTACCAGGTCCTGAGTTACCACCAATTACATTTAAACAATCCTCACCCACACAAGTACAATTTGGTTGATATACATCATCATGGGTATTCGCATTCTCATCATCACACGTTGATCCTGTAATAGCCGTTCCTCCTAGCACACCTAAACAGTCATTGAGCAATACACCTATACATATACAGTCAGGCGAAAATTCATCACTAATTGTATTAATATTATTGTCATTACATGCTGTACCAGGTCCTGAATTACCACCAATTACATTTAAACAATCCTCACCCACACAAGTACAATTTAGTTGATATACATCATCATGGGTATTCGCATTTCCATCATCACAAGCAGCTCCTTGGACACCAATTATATTGGGGCAATTGTCATTCGAATCGCATATACCGTCATTATCTGTATCCTGAAAAATTCCAATACATTGACAGGATGCATCTATACTGTCATTTATTGTGCAGGCATTGCCATCATCACAGACATCGCCAAAATTTGCCGAAATTAATGGGCAGTCATATACTGGATCGATTGGTATTTCTGCACATACACAATTTGTATTAATCATATCCATAGAGGTACTTGCATTTCCATCATCACAGCTGGATCCGATTTGAGAAGCCCCAATACAATATTGACTAAAATCTCCTCCCCACGGAAGCTGAGGGTTATTAGTAAAATCGCAAATATTATCACAAAATATTGTAAAACTATTTGGGAAACAGCCAGTCAGTTGATTATTTGTAATATACAAATAAGTTATATTAACTAAGCTTCCTAATTCTGACGGAATACTGCCACTTAGTTGATTATTAGCAAGGTTTAAATCGGTTAAATTTACTAAATTTCCTATCTCAGGTGGAATACTTCCACTCAATTGATTAATAAAAATATAAAGAGTCTCCAAATTTATTAAATTACCAATTTCAGGAGGAATACTACCACTGAGTTGATTTTCATATAGATATAGTAACTCCAGATTCACTAAATTTCCTATTTCATGAGGAATAATGCCACTGAGTTGATTATCAGCAAGAAAAAGCCACTTCAGATTCGCTAAATTCCCTATTTCAGAAGGAATACTTCCACTGAGTTGATTAACCGCAAGATCAATCATCATCAGATTTGTTAAATTCCCTATTACCGTAGGAATACCTCCATTGAGTTGATTACCCCCAAGATTAAGCACGCTCAGATTCGAGAAATTCCCTATTTCTGGCGGAATACTGCCACTGAGTTGATTGCCTGAAAGCAATAACTCTGAAAGACTCACTAAATTTCCTATCCCTGGCGGAATGATGCCACTGAGTTGATTGCCTGAAAGATCAAGCAACTCCAGATGTACTAAATTACTTATGACATCGGGAATAATGCCACTAAGTTGATTAGCAGCAAGCACCAAACTCGTTAAGCTTATTAGATTTCCTAATTCTACTGGAATAATCCCACTAAGTTGATTACCAAATAGATAAAGCGATTCCAGATTAGCTAAATTTCCTATTTCAGGCGGAATGTTGCCACTCAGTTGATTAGTAAACAACATTAGCATCTTAAGATTTGCTAAATTCCCTATTTCAGGTGGAATATTTCCACTGAGTTGATTATTATTAAGGGTTAGCCTCTCAAGATTTAGAATATCCCCCATTTCCGAGGGAATAATGCCACTTAGTTGGTTAAAGTCAAGTACTAATTCTATAACACAACCCCATTCATTAGTAATTACTCCATACCAAGTGCTAATCGGCTGGCCAGGGACGAGCCAGTTGGTATTATTGATCCAACCAGGCCCATTTGTAGAATTATACAATGCTACTAAAGCCAGTGAGTCGTTTGGACAGTTTTGTGCCGAGGACTGAAACCCTAAATGGGTTAGAACTGTAAAAATTAATAATAGTTTTTTCAATTTCTTTAAAATTAATAATAATAATGTCACTAAGATATCTGTAATTTCCTATCCTAAAATACACAAAACACTTTCTACTTCACCATAGCAGCACTGGACATAAGTTGCATTCGTATTCAGAAATATAACATATTCAGAAAAACTAATATTAATTTTTTATACCTTAATAATCTAATTTTTCATAATTAAAGCAAAGATAAAAACCAAAATGAGATTTTTTAATTATTTTTCACAGCCATGATGTATATAACAAAAAAAATATCGTGCTCAATGATTTAAGAGGCTTACATATTTTTATAAATAGTTACTAAACTTGTCCTTCAATATCAACCCGCTAACTTCAAATTTCTCGAGGCATAGCTGAAGTAAAGCGAATATAAAAAGGAGACTGCAAAATACAACATGACAATATAAGTAATACCATTAACAATGTGATCAGCATCATACCAAGAGCCCATTCGATAGATGATTACGATGCCACATAAGCATGCTAATAATTCCCAACCAACAGCTTTATCATTCCTATCCATTAATTCAGTATATGCATAGATAGTCAAAAAAACAAATAAGCCAAAAAGCAATAGATCAGTCATTTCATAATTAGCAATCGTAGCAAAAAAATAACTTACAAAAATTGTTAACGCTATAAACTTTATTGCTATCCATCTATTTAGTCCCTTAGTAGTAGGCGGATCGTATTTTTCAAAATGATATACATCCTCAATTTTATGCACTGGATATTTTTCTATCACATCGGAGGGTCTCCATCCAGTAGGCATGAACCATATCCTTATTTTATCCCATAGATTATTTGTACGCCAAGCATCCGCTGCTAATAGTTGTAGATGCTGAAAATTTATCTTAATTGGATTCCAAGTGTGTGCTGGTCTTGTAATGCCATACACGGGTCTTATACTTGGCAATTCTTCCTGAAATGTTCCAAATATTCGATCCCAAATTATAAATATTTGACTGTAATTTTTATCGAGGTATTCAGCATTAAATGCGTGATGAACTCTGTGGTGTGAAGGAGTAACGATCACATATTCCAAGAAACCCATATTGTCAATATGGCGTGTGTGATACCAAAACTGAGCAAATAAATGGAGCGGCGCAATCGTGGCAATAACTTCCGCAGGAATACCAATGATAGCTGCTGGCAATAGCATAAAGAAAAACAAATCAAAAATCTCTGAAATACTCTGCCTCAAGGCACAAGCTAAATTAAACTCCTCACTGCTATGATGTACTATGTGGCGATTCCAAAAAATATTAATTTCATGACTCCATCTATGAACCCAATAACCCTTGAAATCAATAGCTAAAAATGCCAATACATAAACCACCCATGTAGTTTCAATCTTAAATAACGCAAAATGGCCAAGCAACCATTTATAGGATATTATACCTATCGTCAATCCAAGTACATCCTTTACCACATTGGTCACACCGGAGCTCAGACTTGAAATCATATCCATAAAACGAACTGTATCATGACCCTTATACCAACCATACCATTTTTCTAACAAAACAAGTACTAAAAATATAGGCATCGCGATCAATAATATTTTACCATAGGTCTCCATAGGAATTACTGTTTTTTGCTTAGGTCAAAAATAGCCAAAAAAAACGTAAATACAAAGAAAACAACTAGATTTTTTTCACAATAATTGACTTTATCATGAGGATGGATTGATTATATAGCATAATTCCCTTATTCCTTTTTTTGAATTATTGCTATTAGGCATCCTTCATACTGGCTATAACAATGGAGAAAGCCACTTTTTCGCTTCTTCGATGGCCATTCCTGTGCGCTTGCTATAGTCCACAAGTTGATCTTCTTGTATTCTGTTGATCCCAAAATATTTCGCATGTTCGCTGGCAAAATACCAGCCGCTCACACTTGCAGCAGGATACATTGCCATACTCTCTGTTAACATGATGCCAGCATTTTTTTCGACGGCTAATAATTCAAATAATAATTTCTTTTGTGTGTGATCAGGACAAGCAGGATAGCCAGGTGCTGGTCTTATGCCCTTGTACCGTTCTTCAATAAGATCCTGATTATCGAGTGCTTCCTGTGGTTGGTATCCCCATAATTCAACTCTTAATTTCTTATGCATCATCTCTGCTAATGCTTCTGCAAATCGGTCGGCAAGTGCTTTGAGCATTATGGCTGAGTAATCATCCTGCTCAGCTTCATATTTTTGAACCCATTCTTCTATGCCTATGCCAGCAGTAACAGCAAATCCTCCGATGTAATCCGTTTTGTCGCTGTGGATAGGTGCTATAAAGTCCGCTAATGAATAGTTCGGCTGTCCGGCTGCTTTCTTATTTTGTTGGCGAAGGCAAGATAATATACCGATCGATTGGCGGGTATCTTGGTCATAGATAATTATATCATCCACATCGCTATTAGCAGGAAAAATTCCAATCACCGCCTTGGCTTTTATCATCTCATGAGCTAAGATGTTTTTGAGCATCAATTGGGCATCATCATACAATTTTTTTGCTTCCTTACCTACAATTTTGTCATCAAGTATGGAAGGAAATTTTCCTACTAACTGCCAAGCTTGAAAAAAGGGTGTCCAATCTATAAACGGAATCAATTCACTAAGCGAGATATGATCATACTGGTGTATGCCCATACTATTAGGTTTTGCAATCGTTGTTAATGCCCAGTTGATTTGAAACTTATTCTCACAGGCTTTGGCATAGGATAAAAACTCTTTGTGATCATTTTTACTTAGTTGGCGATCTACAAGTTTTTTATAATCAGCTTCCAGCTCCATTAGAAAATCATTTCTAAGCTCATCGCTCAATAACTTGCTTACCACCCCTACCCCTTTTGAAGCATCAATTACATGCACTACTGGGTAGTGGTATTTAGGCGCTATACGCAAGGCAGTGTGCAGCCTGCTCGTAGTAGCTCCACCAATCAATAAGGGGATTTGCATTCCTCTTTTTTGCATCTCCTCAGCTACTTGTACCATCTCATCAAGTGAAGGTGTTATGAGACCACTAAGTCCTATTATATCCACTTGTTCAGCAATAGCAGTATCTATAATTTTATTGGCTGGCACCATTACACCTAGGTCTATGACTTCATAGTTATTACATGCGAGTACAACCCCTACTATGTTCTTGCCTATATCATGCACGTCCCCTTTTACAGTAGCCATCAATACCTTACCCGCATTCATTTTTTGACCTCCTGCTTTCTCTGCTTCTAGGTATGGAGTAAGCCATGCGACCGATTTTTTCATTACCCTAGCACTCTTCACCACTTGTGGTAAAAACATCTTACCTGATCCAAATAAGTCGCCGACTACATTCATACCATCCATCAATGGACCCTCGATTACATACAGTGGTCTCTTAAGCAATGCCAGCGCCTCTTCCGTATCTTCATCGATGAATTCTACGATGCCGTGTATGAGTGCATATTTCAATCGCTCAGCCACTGTATTATCCCTCCAACTAATATCTTGTGTCTTGGCTTGTGACTTGCCGCGGTATTTTTCCGCTAACTCCAGCAGATTTTCAGTAGCTCCACTATGCGTATTAAAGAATACATCCATAATGCCTTGTAACAAGTCTTTTGGTATATCTTCATATACTTGTAACATGCCTGGATTTACAATTCCCATATCCATCCCTTTTTGTATAGCATAGTATAAGAATACGGAGTGCATAGCCTCTCTTACGATGTCATTCCCCCTAAATGAGAAAGAAACATTTGATACCCCTCCACTGATTTTTACTAATGGCATTGCCTCTTTAATTAGCAGTGTGGCATCAAAAAAAGATTTTGCATAGTCATTGTGTTCTTCAATGCCAGTGGCAACAGCAAAAATATTTGGATCAAAAATAATATCAGATGGATCGACTTGTGCTTCTTCGACTAACAACTTATAGGCGCGCTTGCATATATTCACTTTGCGATCCGTGGTATCCGCCTGACCTTCTTCGTCAAATGCCATTACCACCATTGCTGCCCCATAAGACTTAATTGTCCTTGCTTGCTCTAAAAATTTTGCTTCTCCTTCCTTGAGTGAAATACTATTTACGATACCTTTTCCTTGCAGACATTTCAGACCAGTTTCTATTACCGACCACTTAGAACTATCGATCATAAATGGGACGCGTGCGATATCTGGTTCAGAGGCTATGAGGTGCAGGAATTTTTCCATGGCATGCTCTGCATCGAGCAATCCCTCATCCATATTGATATCGATTATTTGAGCTCCGCCTTCCACTTGTTGTAGGGCTACTGCCACAGCATCTTCATACTTATCTTCAAGGATCAATTTGGCAAATTTCTTAGAGCCAGTTACATTCGTGCGCTCTCCTATATTTACAAAGTTGGTAGTAGGTCTTATAACCAATGGCTCTAATCCCGATAAGGTTGTATAAGTAGTTTTAGCAGGCAGTTGTCGCGGTGTAAAATCTTGGCTTATGTGAGCGATGTGGCTTATGTGATCTGGTGTAGTACCACAGCAACCACCTACAATGTTAATCAATCCTTCGCGTGCGAAATCTTCTAGCTGATGATGCATATCCTCTGGGCTTTCATCGTATTCTCCAAAGTGATTAGGTAAGCCCGCATTGGGGTAGCAAGAGATATAGATAGGTGCTATGCGTGCTAAGTCGGCTAAGAACGGTTTCATTTGCTTTGCGCCTAATGCACAGTTCAATCCTACGCTAAAAATATTGCCGTGGGCTATTGAGTAATAGAATGCTTCAACCGTTTGCCCTGACAATGTGCGTCCACTCGCATCGGTGATCGTACCAGAGACCATAATGGGTCTTTCAGCCTGCTCTTTCACAAGCAGGTCATTTACGGCCTTTATAGCCGCCTTGCAATTTAATGTGTCAAATACTGTCTCTATTAGAAAAATGTCCACACCGCCCTTATAAAGGCCTTCAGCTTGAACATAATAAGCATTATACAGCTCATCGAAGCTAACTGAGCGGTAGCCTGGCCTATTGACATCAGGGGAGAGGGATGCTGTGCGATTCGTAGGGCCTATGGCACCTGCTACAAATCTTGGCTTTGAGGGTTCTTTCATATTCCACTCGTCAGCAGCAGCACGCGCGAGCTTAGCCCCTTCAATATTGATGGCCATCACCTGCGACTCTAGCTGATAGTCAGCCTGGGCAATGGTGGTGCCACTGAATGTGTTAGTCTCTATTATGTCCGCTCCAGCAGCTAAATAGGAATGGTATATCCCCTTAATGATCGATGGCTGAGTTATATTGAGCAAGTCATTATTGCCCTGCAATGGAACAGGATGATCAATAAACATTGTGCCCCTAAAATCAGATTCCGTTAGCTTATGTCGCTGAATCATCGTACCCATCGCTCCATCCATCACCATGATTCG
>CAYZQX010000183.1:0-7906 GCA_964480615.1 uncultured Chitinophagales bacterium
CAAGCAGCGAGGACTTGTAGATGAAACCAAGCGTAGGCGAAGGTTCTTGCTACCTCTAAAAATCAAATAATAGCAAGCAATCAAACTACCGTTATGATATAGTGAAGCAAAGCGGAACGATAAAAAAATGCGGTGCAGATTCTGGCTCGCCAAAAGCAATCTATAAGCCAGAAATAGCCTGGGCCGCAGGCATCGCCATAATCGAATAATTATGAGTTATTTAGCAAGTCCTTTATAGC
Source organism: uncultured Chitinophagales bacterium (assembly GCA_964480615.1). GTDB lineage: Bacteria > Bacteroidota > Bacteroidia > Chitinophagales > UBA2359 > CAYZQX01. The sequence continues at coordinate 240 of CAYZQX010000183.1, forward strand.
TATAGATCTAACCAACAAGATAACCCATTACACCATTACAATCTTATAACCGAACTACACAATTATAGACCATTATAAAATGAATACCCATTTAAACCCTATATCCAAAATGAAATCGTGCGTCCATAAATATTTAGAAAAACCCAATTCCAAATAAAAAATTAATACTTTTGAGGAACATTAAAAAAACAAAGGATTTCAATTTTGGTTTATTCATCGTATTGAAGCCATAAAATATTAATTCTATATCAATGGAACATATTATAAAACAACAGCACAAGAGCTGGAAAAAAATTGGAAGCGTAATTATCGTCTTTATACTCTTATTGTTCCTTTTTCAGCAGCCTGTCGCTGCACAGGAAAAAGATACCCTCCGATTTGAAGACTTGCTACAAATGTCCTTAGAACAGCTAATGTCCATAGAGGTCGTTATAAAGACACAGTCTGAAAAAAATCTGTCCCTGCCATTCTCCAACTTTAGCATTGTAGATGACAAAACCATCTATGAAAAAGGCTATGCGACCCTAAAGGAAGTACTTGCTGCACAAGCAGGTATAACAGTAATCGACAATGGTTTTTATCTCACTGGAGGACATAGAGGGCTTAATGGCGATTACAGTCAAGTACTCCTACTTGTCGATGGTCGCCCTGTTAACTCCCTATATTCACACCAAGCATTTATTGCTAATCAATTCCCTGTAAGTTATATCCAGCAAGTGGAGATTACACAAGGGCCAGGAACTGTATTGTATGGTTCCGAAACATTTGCAGGAATTATCAATATAGTAACCAAAAAATACGAAGAGCAATCCAGTTTCGTAGAGGCACAGCTCGAAAAAGGAAGCTTTGGATTCGAGGGGATCAACTTTCTGTTTTCAAAAAAACGCGAAAAATTTAGAACCTTTGGTTATACGAGATTACAGCGCAGCAAGGGAATCGATTTCGCTAGCTTTGTGAAGGATACAGCAAGGTATTTAGGGCAGTCTCCGCTTTACTCTAATGGCAGCTTTCTCAATAATAAAGATTATGCTAATGCTGGTGAAAATTTCAACTATCGCTTCGAGATAGGTTATGGACATTTTTATTTAGGTCGCGATTTTTACTATTCTAAAACTGAACAAAAAGGCATTCAGTTCATCAGTATGGATGTGCACAATTCCAATCCTCATTCCATACAGCATACAATCAATTTCTTAGGCGCAGACTTTTCATTCAAAGAAAAATCAAAACTGAATATAGAATATCAGCTCGCCGTGGAAAAGATATGGGGAAAAGACATCAACTACAATATCAATAAAGATCTATTCGACAGCTTATCGCTCCAGGGACCACAAGCATTTACCTCTGAAGTTATTCACAATCATTTTACCAGATATTATTCTCAGAAAAACAGCTCGGGTTCCTTAGCACATCGTTTATTTATTAAAAGTGAAACAAAAATACCATTGCCTATAGAAAACAGCTTATTAAAGGGCAGCTTATTCCTCAGTGCTGGCATGCTTTCTGAACTTAATGATGTCAAAGAGCTTGCCTATTCCTATACCGAAGAACATCCCGACTTTAATGATTCTTTGGTACAAGCGAATCTATTGAATAGTGAAAATTTTAAATACTGGCGAAACGAAATATATACTCAGGTGAGAAAAAGCCTGCTCAATGAAAAAGTATTTTTGACACTTGGAGGAAGATATGCCCTCCATCAATTTTTAAATGGCAAATTACTTATCAGGAGTGGATTAGTTATACAACCACTGCCTAACACCTACATCAATTGCTCGTTTTCCGAAGGTCGATTTTTCCCTTCCGTACATCAACAGATTATTGGCGGCTTTGATCATTTTCCACAGCTCAATACGAATAACACCTTGGTGCCAGCTGACAATAAGTCAATCGACATAGGCATATCACAGCGTATTAAAAAGAGGTATTCTATAGCCATACACACCTATAGAATGATAGTAGAAAATCAATTTAAAAATCTCAATGCTTTCTTTATCATCAATGATCCAGTGAAACATACCTTTACAGGAATTGAAACCAATGTGCAAGGCAACTTTCGCAGGGGAAAAATCGTATTGTCTTATGCACTTGGTGGTGCTGACACAATCTTGAATATTTATAAACATAAATTGAGCTTTTCGGGCACTATAAGACCCTATAAATATTTTCACTTAAACCTTAATGGTCAATACCTGTCTAAGATAACCACTGCTAATGGAAACCCTGACATAGAGGAATTAATTGAACTGCCAGGATTCGCTATATTTAATCTAGTAATCACTTCCGATGAGTTTTATTACAAAGGATTGAAAGTGAATCTATCCTTAGCTGTTCAAAATATTTTTAACAACCAATCGCTTGTGCCCAATCTGTTGCGCAGCGGACCTGTAAGTTTCATACAACCTCCTAGACAATTAAATCTTAAATTTGCAGTGAAAATATGAGTTTAGTTAGATTAATCTTATTCACAGCTATAATTGTATTTAGTTTAGACATAAGCGCTCAAATAAATCAGCAGTACAAACTCAAGGCCGCTTATATCTACAACTTCACCAAGTACATTGATTGGAAAAATCCCAATGATGAGAATACCGAATTTATTATCGGCATATTAGGAGATTCTGAGATATATCCTTACCTAACCGAAATTTCCCGCAATAAAAAAATCAAAACCAAGATAGTTGTAATAGATCGATATGTTGTTGATCGATTTGATGCCGCTAAAGCGATTAATTATTGTGACATCCTATTTGTCCCAGTTCAGTATGGGAAGTATATTACCAAGCTCAATTCAATGGTGGATAACAATACTTTACTCATCGGCGAGTCCACTGGCTTTGCTGCGGCTGGTGGTGCGATAAATTTTTTAATCATCAACAATTTATTGAAATTTGAGATCAATTCCAAAGCTATCTTACAACGCGGTTTTATGATCAATGTGGAATTGCTAAAACTAGCCATACTCATCGAAGATGAATAATTATTTAGTACCTCTATCGCTATGATAAATTTTTCCAGGTTTGTAAGTATTAGACTTAAAATTATTTTTATCCAGTTTCTAATTTCAGTATTGGCGATAGGATTATGTAGTTTTATTTTTTACATCAGCTCTATAAGATCAGTAAAGAAAAACCAAGAAGAAAATCTCAAATCACTAGCGCAGGTAATCGCTAAAAACAGCAAAGCCCCCTTACAGTTTGGCTTACAGGATGCTGCCACAGGTCTGTTTTCCGAACTTAAATTCGATACCAATATTACCAATGCTCTTATCCTCGATAAAAACAAAAGCGACTTTGCCACTTATGATAAAGAGGACTCAACTTATACATTCAACAAAAATTTTCATCAATTAGGTGATGGAATTATTGTAGAAGACGGGCTATACTTAAATTACTATTATCCCATTCTCGATGAGACAGAGGAGGTGGATGAAAAATACTTGGGGTTGGTGGCCTTGCGCAGGTATAATATAGAATACCTTCAGTTTAAGAATCAATATATACTTACCATTCTAGGTGCTATGAGTTTAGGTCTCTTACTCAGTCTTATTTTATCCGTCCTCTTTCAACGAAGCATTTCAAATCCTATTAAAGATCTTGCTGAAGCAGCAAGACATATATCTACCACAAGAGATTATACCATCAAGGTAAAAGAGAGTGGACGCGATGAGATAACCGTGCTCTCCCAGTCATTTAACGAAATGGTCAATCAAATAAATGCCCGTGACCAATCACTCCAAGAGGCCAATGACAAATTAGAACATAGAGTGGAAGAGCGTACCAAACAATTGATTGATACCAATAAAGTATTAGAACATAGGACCAAGGCACTTGAATACACCAATCGCGAGTTAGAACAATTTGCCTATGTAACATCTCATGACTTACAAGAGCCGCTTAGAAGCATCGGCGGATTTACTCAAATACTCCAAAAAAAATATGCCAAGGACTTAGATGAAAATGCCAAAGAATATATGCATTATATTGTAGAAGGTGTTTCGAGAATGCAAGCAATCATTAAAGATATACTGGTATTTTCCCGTCTTGGCCGATTGGGCAATGAATATAAGTCGGTAAATATCAATGATGTGATAAGCATGGTACTGCTCAATCTTCAATATGCTATAGCTAATAAATCGGCTAAAGTAACAGTCGAAAAACTGCCTGAAACCCTCATAGTTGATGCCGGGCAAATTAGTCATCTCTTTCAAAACCTATTGAGCAATGCACTCAAATTTACCAATGAAGAAACACCACCAGTTATTACCATCAGTGCAGAGGAATTGCCCGATCATTGGAAATTCTGTATTGCCGATAATGGCATAGGGATCGAACAGGAATTCGCTGAAAAAATATTTTTAATCTTTCAGAGATTGCACACCAAGGACAAGTATGCTGGTACTGGAATAGGCCTCGCGATATGTAAAAAAATAGTCGAAGTCCATCAAGGCAAAATATGGTTTACTTCTGAACTAGGAAAGGGTACTAACTTCTTTTTCACTATTAAGAAAAACCTCAATGATGGCTAGTTTATAGTGTCCGTCCTTATACTTGAATTCAGTTTCACCGAGCCAGTTATCTTTTATCATAGGACTTGCCTAATAACAATGAAATCTCTTATTGTAACAGGTTTTAGATATTTTTAGTGCAAAGAATATGCACACAATTTTATAGGTTTCTGTAAAAAAAGCTTTCATCAAATAAAGGCAATGTCGTCTCTTACATAGTGCTCCATCAAGTTGTATTTGCGATAAGGATCAAAGTGGTTACCCCACAGCGAGAAACCAAGCTATGCGCAGGTTCTTGCTACCAATAAAGATAAAACATTGCAAGCAATCGAGCGATAGCGAAGATTCTTGCTTGCCATTGAAAATAAACTATCCAGCAAGTAGCGAGGAGTAAAAACGAAGAGCCTGGGCCGCAGGCATCGCCATAATCGCAAACTTTTGAATTATTTAGCAAGCCCTAAGATAATGGTTCTGTATTTCGTTATTTTAGATTACTCCGATTCGCTGTATATTTTCAACTCTGTTTCTGTTAATATAAAGAGTCTTCCGCGTTCTAGCCTTATTGACTTTATAGGTTCAGTAGTGGGCAGCGGTATGGACTTGGTTTCGCGGGTGGAATAATTATATATCCTTAGGGAATTGCCATCCTGATAGAGTACCATATTTTTTATCACTTGAAAAGAGGACAGTCCGGGAATAGGAAATGCATTGTAATAGGTTCCATAACGATCAAAAACCAATATGCCTAATCCTGGGTCATTGAGAAATATAAAGCCATCCCTCTCCACTATAAAATTGGGATTAATACTTTGGCCTACGAACATAGTTATATCTTCGCTGGTGTAGGTAATCTCATAGTTATTATTGACTTTTTTCAACTTATTGTCCGAACCGTCAAAAACCCATATATAGTTGTCATAAGACAGGCATGCAGCCCTAGGTAAGTTAATCCCGATGGTAGAAAGCTTAAAGAGGTTTTTCACATTCATCTTTACATCCCCTGTTAGTACGGTCTTAGTGTCGGCATAAAAGTAGAGGAGGTTAAATGGGCTGGAGGCATCCACAATATTCAGATTTCCATAGCGATTTTCACTAAAACGACCTGTTAGTGTACCACTGCTATCATATCGCTGCACTAGGTTGTTTTGTGTCACCACGTAAACATTTCTCAGCTGATCGGTGGATATGGATTTTCCCGCTATGGGGAGTGAATTGATAAGTTCATATTTATCAGGAGCTGGCTTGGCCGCTACTAATAAGATCATTGCCCCTAATAATGTCAGGAGAAAAATATTTGATTTCCATTGTATGCCCGTCATATTGCCCATAAGAATTGTGTTTTATCCAGTCTCCTAGATTAATATATAGTGACCGCTCATTTAATTTTAAGTTTAATGGCAAATGGCGATGACCAAAAATAAAAAAATCAAAATGCTCCTTATCGAGCATTTCTTGTGCAAAGATATAAAGCCATTCCTTATCAGCTCCTAAAAATATTTCTTCGGTTTCTAATTGACTCTTCCTGCTCCTCTTGCTCCAGTAGGAGGCGATACTCATACCTATATCGGGGTGCAGCCACTTAAATGCCCACCTACAGCTCGGATTCCGAAATATCTTTTTTAGGAACTTATAGCGGTGGTCGCCTGGTCCTAAACCATCCCCATGACCTATGTAAAATTTATGACCATTCCAAGTTCTGATTATGGGATCATGAAATACGGGTATGCCCAGCTCCTCCATAAAGTAGTTTCGCATCCACATATCGTGATTGCCACTTAGCATAGTTATGATTATCCCCTGCTCTCTCAGTCTCAGTAGTGCCGCAAATAGATTTAGATATCCCTTGGGGATCACTGTTCCATACTCAAACCAAAAATCAAATACATCACCTACGATATAGAGTTCCTGCGCATCATGCTCAATCATTTTCAACCAATTTACAAATGCTTTTTCCCGCTTTTTGCTCAATTCGTGATTAGGTGCACCCAAGTGCAGATCAGATGCAAAATATATTTTCTTTCCCTGTACAAGCATTGAAATGGCGTAATTTTTTTTGGCTTTATGTAGGTAATTTTAGCTCAAAATAGATGCATTACAAAGCTCCTATCCGCACCTACCCCACACGAACATAAGGCGATAAAAATAGTATAAAAATTGCGCAATGGCTAAAATTATCTTGAAATCTCCACAAGTTATGTTAGTTATTCTGGATTAGAATCACTTGCTAATTTAACAACGTTATACTAAGTCTTATAATGAAAGTATTAATGACTTCATTTATGGCGATGCCTGCCCTTCGACTAAGCTCAGGGACAGGCCCGGGCTATACAGGGCTACGCTGTCGCTTCGGTACTGGACTGGCAGGTTATAAGAAATAAGGATTATCCACTAGCCATACGAACCTACCAGTCCAGCACAAACCCTTCCTATCCCTATCGCTTTTTTAATGATTCACGATTTAGGATTTACGATACTGAAGCTAATTGCAGTAACTACTTAAAGTCTAGTGTCCATTATCCAGTGTCCAGAATCTAGTTAAAGCGATTTACGATTACCGATTTAAGATTTACGACATTGAGGCTTATTGCATGTACTGGACTAAGTCTAGCGTCCAGCATCTAGTGTCCAGTGTCTGGTTATAACAATTGCACTAAGCCTTGTGTCTATTGTAGTCGGTATTTTACTTAACCTCATTCTATTCTGGACATATATTAAGTTGATTAATGGCCATAGTTGCTATCAAAGCATCGGGCTTATGCCTAAGATGGTATTAGCAAAAAATCATATAGTACAAGCCTTTTAATATCAAGTATCGCAATTTTATACTTTCAATATTAATTGATCGCGTTCTATTATTGAATAAAATTCCTGGCAATTGATTTCATCTCTAAGTGACACTTCGATGCCTTGAAATAGTACAAGTTTACAACTCCTACATATACAACTTGTGTATAAAGCTATAGCTCAAAAAAAATACTTAAAAAACATTTGTTATATAAGTACTAAAATTACTACTCACACTATTCCTCATCGATCATAAAAATATAAATCTGCTTGGCACCTGATCCTGGCATAGCTACAAAATCTTCATTATATACAGTGCTAATCCCTTCGATCACTAACATGTTAGCTGCTGGTGCACCATTCCACTTTTGAAAAT
>CAYZQX010000184.1:0-7875 GCA_964480615.1 uncultured Chitinophagales bacterium
ACATCAGTAGTAGGAATCAGTGAATAAGACTAAACCATTCCGCATCCCTATCGCGAATACAACTTAAAAGAGCACTATGTAAGAGAAGACATTGCATGCTTTATGAAGCAAGCTTTTCGAAGAAAATGCAGCAATTCTTATGCATTTCCATTGCACTTGTATATGCTATAATCTTTTATTATAGAAGATTTCAGAGTTATTGCGCAAGACCTAATTAGAACTATGATTTTTAGTGGGGTAAGATTTGAATTTTAAAAAAAATGGCTACCTTAGCAAAAAAATAATTTAGCTATGGATATACCTATTAGAATAGGCACTAAATATGGCGTATATGCCATGCTCATAAGTTTGATTATGTCAGTATTGTCGTATATTATTAATCCTGGATTAATGATGAGTTGGATCACGGTAGTTCCAATTATTATTGTCTTGGTATTGATGGTAAGAGCAGCCAAGGATACAAGGGCGCATTATGATAACAAACTGAGTTTTGGACAGGGTTTTATGGCAGCACTTGCCACTTTTGCATTACCTGCATTTATATCAATTGCATTTACCTACATCCTCTTTAATTTTGTTGACCCTTCGATGGTTGAAATGCAAAAAGAAATGGCAATTGATGCGACTGTAAAAACTTCTAAGGCATTTGGGATTGGTGAATCAGAAATGGAAAAGATAATTGAAAAATTAGAGCAGGAAGATTATTCATTTGGCATTAAAAGAGTAATAGAAACCATCTTTTCTTACCTGCTTATAGGAGCATTTATATCCTCGATTATCGCCTTAATAATGAAGCGTCAGCCTAAGGATGTCTATTAGTGCGTAGGGTTTAACACATAAACTGACAACTGTAGGAAAGTATTATCAGGTGGTTTGATAAATACTTTGTGCTTGCAAATTATATGCCATTATGGGTATGCTTAATGGTTTGGTTTATTTGAAAAACAGGACATGTTCACTAGCTAAAAATTTATAGATTATGGTGATACCTTTGTCCAAAGTTGCTTGTGAATTTTTTATTTATTATAAACAATGAAAATCTGCCAGCCTTGTATGATCTCAAGGACAGAGCCCAAAAAACAGCAAATCACTATCCCGCACGGTAGAGAGTAACTGTATAGGTTTTTTTGGGGCTTTCCTATCGCTTTTTCACGATTAAGGATAAAGGATTTTTAATTCACGATCCTGTTGGTAATTGCACTCAATGATCTATAACTAGATTTTTTTAGCTCGATTGCCTAAATCTTAGTTTTGTTTGCAAATTTTTGGCTCCTAGTATTTTATTATGGTTCGCAGTTTTTGTGGTATTAAATGGGGAGTGAGAATATGTAATAATATCATAAGCTAAGTCTCTATTAGCTACTGCGGAATCCCTTATAAAAGCAAGTACTAATAAGGTAACATTCATTTAGTAACAAGACCTATTGAGAAACAAAGAACAAACTTAAAACTCCCACCATTTTTTTTGTGGAAGGCCTAGCCAATAAATATTTTCTTCTCTTTTAATAGGATAGGTGTTGATATAGCCGCCTTCCCCTTCTGTATTCTTTCCTGATTCTAAGTCAAATTTCCAACGATGAAGTGGACATACAATTTGTTTGTTTTCACAGTATCCCTTTGAGAGTATGCCTCCAGCATGCGGGCATTGATCATCCCCAGCATATAAGACACCTTCCCATCGACAGATATAAATTTTTCTTGATTCTACTTGCGTATATACAATCTTGCCTTCTCTAGGCAATTGATCATTAATGCCCATTAACTTAATCCATCTCAATTCTTTTTCTGCCATAATAACTAATTTAGGTTATTAGGATTAATTAGTTCTAGTGATGTACGATGAATCGAGCACTTCCTATTCCTTTTTCAGTTGTTAGTTGAATAAGATATACCCCATTAGGTATGGTCTCAGTGTTGATAGATAGGCTCTTTTCATAAATACTACTCGATACCTGGATTTCTGCACCACTTAAAGATATTACTTTGAAATCTTGTATATAGGAGTCTTGTGTGATAATAGTAAGAAAATTATATGCTGGCAAGGGAAATAGGCTTAACTGTATATTATCAATCTCACCTATGCCAGTATAACAATTAGAAACGCTAATATCGCAAAGCCGCTGTACAAATTCTTGATAATAAACATTGGCCAAGGTGGCACTGTGTAGTACGAGGGTGTTCTCATCATTGATGGTGTTGGCACTAAAGGTCCAGTTATGAGATCCTGTAATAACCATAGGATCAGAGTCGGGGTGCTTATAATCAATAATTCCATATTTATGATGAAGTTGACCTGATAGATAATGTGCATAGAATGGTACATCATTATTTGTTAAGTAAGTAAACTCTTCACCTTGGTCATTGATATTTTCCATTATGCCGAGTATATTAACACCATCGTTGTACTTATCGAGCATCATACTGCCAAGCTCATTTGCTGTAAATGAAAATAGTGCAAAAGCCATTTCGTGTTCACCTGATTTTAATTTTTGGTATATCTTGTCATTAACTTGATCGCTTGGACTAAAATAAGATTCTACATATACATCTCCAATCATAAAATGATGCGGAGTATTATCAGTCTTATTAGAACCAAATTTAGCATTGTCTTCATTAGGTTCTATTCCATTACTTCCCCACTGTTCTTCAAACTCTATGGTGTAGGCTTTAGCTAATGCTTGGTCTTGTATGAATAGTATATTGTTAGGATCATCCCATATATTTGATTCAGTCCAGTTTAACGAGCCTGAAAGTACCCAGCAATCATTCACTGAATCGGCATCTATGACCATAAATTTATTGTGCATTAGTCCATTAGAATTACTTGGTAGGTAACTAAATGGAAGGTTGATATCCTCTAATAATTGATCCGTATTTTGATAATCAATGGTTAACCTTACATCAACACCCCGATTGGCGGCATTGACTAGCGCTCCGAGTATGGGTTGACGATCAAAACCAAAAATGGAAACATCAATTGTAGATTGTGCAGCATCAATCTTTTCAATTATTTTTTCTTCTATTTGTAAAGGCGTGAAATAGATTGCATCTATATTAGTCGCAGCATCATTGTCCACTGGAAAATTAAAATACACATTTATTTCACCAGTGCTGTTGGATTTTGTGCTGAAATAATCTACTACACCGTTGATGGATTCAGTGATCGTATAAGGTATTACGCTTACATAGTAAAAACTAGCAGGCTCCAAATTGTCAATGGTAAAGCTATGGCTGGTGTTTGATTGGCTACCATTAATTGTACCTAGTTCCAAGTTAGTTGTTAGCCCATATTTCAAGGTATAGTTCGCTTCTACATTAGTTTCCCACGCAATGGTTAGAGAATTCGTTTGAATATCAGTAGGGTAGGGAGCGTGAATAAATTCTAATACGCCTAAGGATTCAATATCTTCCTCATCTCTTGGCAGCAATTGAAATGAATTATTGTAGTTAGAAACGATACCAGTAAGATTCATCAGTGCTGTAGGAATCGGTTCGCCTATGAGTGGATGACCAAGCGGGATGTAAACGATCCCATTGATTGCTCCGTCAGTTATTACATAGGGACCAGTCATAAAATTTCCGGAACCTAAAAAATTGATGTTTTCCATTTTTACTAATTCGGCTTCCTTATCACTGTTCATCTGATTAGGTAGAATTATTTGAGAATCCACAGTATTGCTTGGGCCGTAATAATTATCAATAGAAATAGTATTGAGCTGCAATAAGCCATTATAAATTGCTAAAATTCCAGTAATTTCCAAATCATCACCTCTGAATAGTTGGTTAGCACTGAGTGGGTCATATATAGCAATGCCAGCAGTACTGTCTTGTATATAGCGTGTATCACCAAATTCCGATCCATTGAGTATCACACCACGAATATTTACTTCGGTTCCAAGCGGAAGCAATCTTGCCTCAGCGATACTAAGTTGTGCGCTAAGACTATTGGTGATCAATAAGGAGATTATTATCAGGAGTAGTGGAAAAGTTTGTTTCATTAAATAATTTTTTGAGTGGCGATTAAGGTGTTAATAAATTATTTATTTGACTTTTTCTTTTAGTAGGTAAACAACTACAGGGAAGTGATCGCTGTAACCGCCATTATAATCAGTGCCTTCGAAAGTGCGCATAGGATATCCCTTGTATTGCCCTGTTTTTGTTTTTATAAAGTCGGGATTCCATATTTTAGGTTGATAGTAAAAATAGCCACCGTATTTTTTATTTAGAACCCCTTCAGACAAAAGAATCTGATCAAAAAGACCCCATGCATCTTGATAAGCTGTAGTGCCGAAACCACGACTGTAAAAATTCCACCAGGGATTAAAAAATCCTTTGCTTGTAACGGCATCCTTATCTTTCTTAGCACCAATAATTTTTTTTACACTTTCATTATTGGGATCATCATTGAGATCTCCCATTATAAATATTTTAGATTTGGGATCCTTTGTTAGTATGGAGTCAGCAATCGTTTTGCATACACAGGCAGCGTGCTTTCGCAGATCATCAGTGCTGGCCTCTCCTCCACGGCGTGAAGGCCAGTGGTTAACCATAACGTGAATCAATTCACCGTCTAATAACCCATTGACGTAGAGTATATCCCTTGAATAAAAATCTTTAAGCGTATCAGCACCACATATATTGACATTAATGGATTTAGAATAATTTAAATCAAAATATTTTGGGTTGTATAATAGGGCAACATCTACACCTCTCTTATCTGGGCCATCGTGATAAACTACTTGATAATTTCTACTTGCAACTTTAGGTTGTTTTACAAAATCATTAAGCGGAAGATTTGTTTCGATCTCTGCCAAGCCCAAGATAGCTGGTCCATCAGGACTGAGATCAGTACCCATCTCACTTACTACATCGCTCAATTTCCCCAACTTATCCCAATAGATTTTCGAATTGTAATTGTATGAACCACTAGGAAGAAACTCCACATCGTCCTTATCTGGGGTGTCTAATGTATCGAATAAATTCTCAAAATTGTAAAAGCCAATTACAGCAACATTAAAGTCCTTGCTCTGTGCAAAGGAATACTGGTGTGCAATAAAAAGCACACCCAATACTAGGAATGCTAGATTTTTTTGGACTAAAGTAATCATTATTCGATTGGATTGATTGGTGCGACTAAGAAAGGATTTCATTCTTGATTTAAAATGATCAATTCGATTTGATCTTGTTTAATTATATTTGTGCAAAATTAGTTTAATTTTCAGTATGACAAATTTTACAAGGATAATATTTATTTTTTTTTTGTGCCTCTTAGGGCTTGATATAAGTGCTCAGACTGGTATAGTCAGCGGCTATATTATTGACCAAGAAACCAATAAAGGACTTAATGGGGTGGTATTCAAGTTAAATGAAACCAAGTCTGCCATTACCAATGCGGAGGGATTCTTTAGAATTCAGGATATCCCTTATGGTAGATATGTCATTACGATCGTTAATAAAGAATACCTCGATCGAGAATATACTTTTGTGCTTGATCAGCCGGTGTTAGATCTTCAGAATATTTCATTGTTTCCTAGAGTCATAAGCGATTTTCCTGTGATTACAATCGAGGAAGAGGAGTTAGAAAATGATCAAGCGAGCGTAAATGCTGGTTTGTTGACTGCCTCACAAGATATATTTGTTCGTCAGGCAGGTAGAAATTTCAGTGCTGCATTTTTCACGCTTAGGGGTTACGGCTCTGAGAATGTGCCTATGTATATGAATGGTGCTAATGTGAATGAGTTATCAGATGGTGAGGCTAGCTGGAGTATATGGAGTGGGCTGAATGATGTTACGCGCAACCAATATGCTGTGGATGGTCTTACGCCTGCCAATTTTAGCTTTGGTGGAATAGGTGGAGCTACTAAAATAGATTCTAGGGCTGGTAGTCAAAGGGCTGGTACAAGACTGGGCTACGCCATATCCAACAGGACTTATCAGCATCGTATCATGCTCACACACAATACTGGATTCAGTGATAAAGGATGGGCATTTTCCCTTAGCGGAAGCCGCAGATGGGGCAATGAGGGTTATGTCGATGCCACTTTTTATGATGGTTATGCATATTTTGCATCACTAGAAAAAAAGATAAACAAATACAATAGAATCGCTTTGACAGGCTTAGGTTCGCCCATAGTGAGAGGACAAGCTGGACCAGCTACACAAGAATCTTATGATCTTGCGGGTTCACATTATTATAACCCTTACTGGGGTTACCAAAATGGTGAAAAAAGAAATAGTCGAGCGGTGAATAATCATATCCCATTGGTAATACTAACGCACGAGTGGGAAAAGAAAGATTTTATTATCACCAGTGCCATTTCTTATCAGTTTGGAAGATCAGGACGTCAGAGCCTCGATTGGTTCGATGCTGCGGATCCACGTCCTGACTATTATCGATACCTGCCAAGTTATTATAATAACACTGATACCCTTACCGCAGCAGCGATCACTTCTTACTTTCAAGCTAATCCCAATGCTATGCAGATCGATTGGGATGGTTTATATGAAGCTAATAGAAATAATACCACAACAATCGAAAATGCCAATGGCGTGGAAGGCAATAATATTACAGGTCGTAAGGCATCCTATGTGCTCAATGAATCACACGCTGATCCCAAAATAATTGGCGCTAATCTTACTATTGAAAAATACATCAATGCGCACTTTAATTTGCACGCTAGCTTGAGCCACCAAATGCAAAAAACATCCAATTACTTTAAGTTAATTGACTTGTTAGGTGCTGATTATCTATTAGATATTAATAAGTTTGCAGATCTAACATATCCTGGTGTGGATTCGGTCACTTACACCAATCTTGTCACGCCTAATCGTGTAGTATATGAAGGGGATAGGTATGGTAATGATTTTGATCTAGTCGATAATAAAACTGAGGCTTGGGCTCAAGGAATTTTTACATTTGGAAAAATTGACTTTTTCCTCGCTGGACAAATGGCTTATAAAACTTTTTATAGAGATGGCAAATTTCAAAATGGGCTCTTCCCTGACAATTCCTTTGGCAAGTCAGAGGTTCAAAAATTTGTGAACTATGCAACGAAGGGAGGGCTTGCCTATAAGTTAAATGGCCGTAATTTTATTATCGCACGCGCTGCTTATACTAATCGCGCACCTTATTCTCAAAATGCCTTTCTCTCTCCTCGTACTAGAAATCAAATCATCCCTAACTTAGTCAATGAAAAAATCACCAGCTTTGAAGCAGGTTACTTATTAAAAGCACCTAATGTAAAAGGACGCTTATTGTTTTATCATACTGATATTAATGATCAAGCTAAAAATAGAAATGTCTTCTTGGACTTACAGAACGTATTTGGCAATGTAGTGATGAATAATATTGATGAGCGCCACCGCGGTATTGAAGCAGCGATGGAATTAAAAATTATTCCTGGATTTTTTGTCAATGGGGTTGCTAGCATAGGCGATTACTATTACACATCGCGCCCTAATATGATCCAGATGCAAGATAATAGTGCCGAGGTGATTTCAGAGACCACGGTATATCAAAAAAATTATTATGTACCGGGATCACCTCAGAGAGTGTATTCTGCTGGCTTGAGATATGAGGGCAAGAAATTCTGGTTCATCAATCTAACTGGATCTTATTATGATGGATTGTATAGCGATTTTTCCCCTCTGAGAAGAACATCAAGTGCAATTGACAATGTGGCTGAAGGCTCTGACTTGTGGAATAGAATATTAATGCAAGAAGAAAATGATCCACAGTTTATGCTAGATGTCTTTGGAGGTAAAAGCTTTAGAATTAAAAATGTTGTAAAAAGCAAGCCTTTATACATCAATATCAATATAGGTGTGAGTAATATTTTAGATAATCAAAATTTGGTATCAACCCAGTTTGAACAA
>CAYZQX010000185.1:0-7862 GCA_964480615.1 uncultured Chitinophagales bacterium
TTGTGCATTTCCTTTGCACTTGCATATTCCATAATCGTTTAGCATAAAAGATATTGCAGTTATTGAGCAAGCACTAAAATATAAGATCCTGAAAATCGTCGATTTAATTGTACAATTTCGCGTAACTTTGCGGGCTTTTTATTATTTGATTAATTAATAATTTTTTATTCTATGTTTAGAACACATAACTGCGGTGAACTGCGTATGTCCTTAGTTGGTCAAACAGTTACCTTAGCTGGATGGGTGCAAAAGACCCGCGAATTAGGAGGAATGAGCTTTGTGGATTTACGAGATCGCTATGGCATTACTCAAATCGTATTTAACCAATCTAAGGACGCGGCACTAAGTGATCAGGCGAAAGAATTAGGACGCGAATATGTGATACAGATCACTGGCGAAGTAGCTGAGCGGGCAAGCAAAAATCCCAAACTAGCTACAGGTGATATAGAACTTATAGCCACTAAATTAACGATCTTAAACAAGGCGAAAACACCTCCCTTTACGATCGATGATGATACGGATGGTGGGGAAGACCTGCGTATGAAATACCGCTACATGGATTTGCGCCGACCAATGGTGCAAAAGAATTTGATCCTCCGCCATCAACTCGCTCAGGAGACCAGAAGGTACCTGAGTGAGCAGCAATTTTTAGAGATCGAAACCCCATTTCTCATTAAGAGTACGCCTGAGGGAGCGCGCGACTTCGTAGTGCCATCGAGAATGAATGCTGGACAGTTTTATGCCCTTCCACAATCTCCGCAAACATTTAAGCAACTATTAATGGTGAGCGGTTATGATCGCTATTTTCAAATAGTGCGTTGTTTTAGAGATGAAGATCTTCGCGCTGATCGCCAACCTGAATTTACACAAATAGATTGTGAAATGTCCTTTGTAGAGCAAGAGGATGTGCTCAATATGTTTGAGGGATTGGCCAAGCACCTATTAAAGATGGTAAAAGGAATTGAGGTGGACGCTGTGCCACGCATCACTTATGATGAAGCGATGCGCCTATATGGTAGCGACAAGCCCGATATTCGATTCGATATGCAATTTGTGGAGCTCAATGAGCTTGTGAAAGATAAAGGATTTTCAGTCTTTGATGCCGCTGAATTAGTAGTAGGTATAGTGGCCACTGGCTGTGCTGAATACAGTCGCAAACAGATAGATGAGCTCACTGAATTTGTAAAAAGACCGCAAGTAGGCGCTAAAGGATTGGTGTATATTAAATGCGAAGTGGGTGGCACTTTTAAGTCCTCCATCGAAAAGTTTTATACCCAGGAGCAGCATCAGGCCATCGCACAGAAAATGGGCGCTAAGGAAGGCGATATGATCTTCATACTTGCTGGTGATATGAATAAAACAAGGACACAGCTCAATGTATTGAGGCTGGAAATGGGCTCAAGACTAGGGCTGCGCAGCAAAGAAGATTTTAAGTTCTTGTGGGTATTAGATTTCCCATTGCTCGACTGGGACGAAGAGGAGAATCGCTATGTAGCCTGTCACCACCCCTTCACCTCCCCTAAGACCGATGATATACCGTTTATGTTCACTGACCCATGTAAGGTGCGAGCCAATGCTTATGACTTAGTGCTCAATGGCAATGAGATAGCAGGCGGATCGGTTCGTATATTCCAAAAAGAATTGCAATCCCGACAGTTTGAATTGCTAGGAATGACTGCCGAGGAAGCGGAAGAAAAATTCGGTTTCTTGCTAGGTGCATTTGAATATGGCGCACCTCCACATGCAGGCTTGGCCTTTGGGTTTGACCGCCTATGTGCGCTATTGGGTGGAGCTGATGCTATTCGCGATTTTATTGCCTTCCCTAAAAATAATTCGGGTCGCGATGTAATGCTCGATGCCCCTAGTGCCATCGATGAAAAGCAATACAAAGAACTCAGCATTAAAAAAGCTTAGTGGCTTTCTCGTAAGCTAGATGCGGCCTTTGGGATGTCCTGCAAGAGATACTCAATGGGTCATCCTTAGGTGTGAAAGAAATGAAGCAATTTGCCTTAATTTGATAAGGGAATTGCACCGAATATTAGTATTTATTAAAGAGTCATCTGAGATCATTTTCCATCTGTCGCTTGGCGACTAGGGTATGTGATCATTCGATGGCTCTTTTAGTTTCGGAGGCATAATAATTGTAAGTAGCAATTTAGATTAATCTAGAACAAAACTGGGTCAATCTTAGTATGAAGATAGGATGAAATAACTCGAGTTAGTTCTATAACTCAAAATTTTTGAGGTTTTTGGCGATGATAGAATTGTAGGTGAGCAGACCGTCCTAAGGGTATTGGACTATTACAATTAAAAATGATTGTTAATTGCTTTTGCTATGCCTTGTATATCTTGATTATTCATACATTTAAAGTGATCCTTGGGGCAACTGGAACTGCCAGCCCTACTACAAGGCCTACAACTCAATTCACTCACTTCAAATAATTGGAACTGAGCCTTGCTGTTTTTTTTGTATAAAGGATAAAACCCAAAGTCTTTGACCGTAGCACCCCATACAGTTACAATGTCTTTATCTAATGCAGCGGCTATATGCATTAAGCCTGTGTCATAAGCAAAAACCAACTGAGCATTGAATATTACGGAAGCCGATTGTTGTATGTTCCACTTGCCTACGCCATTTATTATAGTAATGTCTTTTCTGGTTTTAAAAAAATCTACTATTTGACTTCCTGTATCTAGGTCTTCAGTAGCACCTAGAAGCACAATAGGCATAGTAAGTTCTTGTAGGATCAGTAGTAATTTTTCCAGCGGCAATTTTTTTGTATAATGTGTTGCTCCAAGAGAAAGGGCGAGGTATGGTTTGTTTACATTATTATTAAATTCTACTTTCACTTGATTCTGTGGATCAATAAAAAAATCCAAGCCATTGTAATCATAATGAATGCCTATGTTTTTTACCGCATTAATATGTCTTTCAGCCTGATGAACTTTTGCTAGCTTGTTAATTCCAGTGTATATAAGCAGCAATTTGCCTAAGTTGTCTTTATGGGTAGTATAAGTTTTTATACCTAACTTATAAGTTATATACTTGGATCTCCAGTTGTGGTGAAGATCAATAATACAATTATATTGTTCATCAATAAGCGATGGAATGATGGCTTTTATATCCTTCTCTAGGAGGTATTGTTTTCTTATATATGGGTTAGCTGACAGTAGATCTTTATAGGTAGCCTTTGTAAGCAGGTGAACTTCAGCATTCAATTGAGTAGCTAATGCTCTAATGGTAGGTGTAGTTAGTATTATATCACCTATGGAACTAAGTCTTATGACCAGTATTTTAAGCTGCATTAATTTTTAATAGCACTTGTGCTGGCTGGGGGCATTGCTGGTTCATCGTAGTCTAATAAGCCGAGGTATTTAGCTGCCTCTCTGCGATAGGTTTCCGCTCCCTGAGCCACCATTTCATCAATAATGGGAGGCAATTGTTTAGTTATTTTTCCTGGGGATCCTAACACCATAGAATAGTCTGGTACTTGCATGTCTTCAGTAACAAGAGTATTTGCCCCTATTACACAACCTCGGCCTATTACAGCGCGGTTCATTACAGTAGCACCCATTCCTATTAGCGTATTGTCTCCTATCGTACAGCCGTGTATGATGGCCCTATGGCCTATGATGCAATTTTTTCCTATATGGATAGGGGTTTCTTCATCCACGTGCATAACCACACCATCTTGCACATTCGTATTGTCATCGATGGTAATGCGATCGAAATCAGCACGCAATACAGCATTATACCATATGGATACATTATTACCTAAGACTACCTTTCCGATTACAATTGCTCCGGGAGCCACAAAGAGGTTGTCACCGCTAACTACTTGTGATTCGAGATATGCTAGGTATTTTTGTATTGGATTCACTGAAATATTAATATGATTTTTTGTCAGATAGGAGCTGCCGCATAAAGCCTATTAATGCCTGTTAAGTAATCTAATTTTTTTGAAATGATCGAAGACTTATTATTCGATTAGCATAATTGATAACAGCTATATCAAAAGGCAAAATGCTTAAGATGAAAAGGATTGACTTGTTAGAATTAATTGCCTTTTACAGGTACTCTATTATTCATACCGTTATCTGCTGGAACTCTGCTATTCATACCATTATCCATTGGTACTGTAGGAGCTTTGTTAACACCCATTTTATTCATATCTTGAATTAGACGTGCAGCACTTGGATCTATACGGGTAATGGAACTCATGATATCAGTCTTTTCTTTGCCGGGTACACTCATATCACCAAAAATATTTTTCAACTCCTCAGTCTTAGAGGTTGTAAAAATTTTCACGAGAAAATTGCTTTGGCTAATATTGAATACCCCTTCTACTTTTTTTACTGCTGAAAGAATCATCTTGCGCGCATTATTTGGATCACTGTACATTTCATCTAACCCATTTCGGTGATAGATATATGTAGCTTCGCGGATGTCATTATACTTGCTATTCATATAATTTTCATTGATCCAGTATCTATTGCGCAGACCTTCTGTGGGTTTCCATCCAGTATATGAATTGTTGTTATTAGCTGCTACATTTACAATGTTTTGTGCCTTCGTAAAGTAAGGGGTGCCGCCCATTCTCTGAAAGGAATCATAATGTATCCCTATGATGGTATATACATAAAAACCCAACACTGAAGTTAGATTAGACATAAATGCATTCTCATCGAATTCTAATGCACTAAATTGCGAGTATTCAAATTGCACATCAGAATCTTTGTGAATAAATATAGGGCTTAAGTAATTACTATTAAACACAGGCCTGTCTGCCTGAACGGTCAATTCCCCACCAAAACGAGTTTGAGAAAATTCGTTGGTTATTACTAAGACAATATTACAATCAATTTTTTCTTGCTCACCAAATCGGTCACTTGTCCATATTTGGTTATTTAAAAATTGATTTACATCAGCTTCTAATGTTTTAAAAACGGATGCATCTACTGATTGCAGGTTAGGTGTCTGAATTCTGAAACGACAATTGAGTTCCTGAGCCATTACACTGTACCCTAAAAGAAATACAAAGAGTAGAAAACCGATATTTTTCATTTTGTTAATTTTTATATGATGAATACCAAATGCAGAAATTTAATTAGACTACCTCAATCGAAATTTACTGTACGGGACAATAAACTAAAATTTTTGACCATATCTCTTCTGCTATCTTATCCTTTGAGGCCAAGCCAGTTTGATGACTCGACCCATTTTTATCCAAAATTAATACATTATTTGTATCTACGCCAAATCCAGCACCTTTATTGTTTAATGAATTCATAACAATGAGGTCTAGGTTCTTTTTTGCCAGCTTTTCACGTGCATAATGCTCCTCATTTTGAGTTTCTAATGCAAAGCCTATAAGCAGTTGGGCTGGTCTTTTTTGCTTTCCTAATCCAGCAAGTATGTCCTCGTTTTTTTGGAGGTTAATAGTGAGTGTATCTCCTGATTTTTTGATTTTATTTTCAGCAACCTGGGATGGTCGGTAATCGGCTACTGCGGCACTCATTATACATATATCAGCCTTTGGAAATTGAGCATCCATTGCTGTCTTCATCGCAGATGCGGAGACTACATGCTCAACTATTATATTTTTATTTTTTGGGCGGTGTGAGGAGGGTCCTAAAACTAAATGGACATCAGCACCTAATTCGGCAGCATAGTCGGCAAGTGCGATACCCATTTTTCCACTTGAATGGTTGCCTATGAATCTTACAGGATCAATTGCTTCATAGGTAGGTCCTGCTGAGATCAATATTCTTTTTCCAGTCAAGCACTGTGACAGCTCAAAATGATGTTCAATACTGCTCAATAAATCTTCGGGTTCCGCCATGCGCCCTTCACCTACAAGTCCACTCGCTAGCTCACCATTGCCCACTGGAATTAGCCTAGCCCCATCCTGCTTTAGTGATTCTAAATTTCTTCTAGTGGCTGGATGCTGCCACATATCTAAGTCCATAGCAGGAGCAATGTAAACTGGGCATCGAGCTGAGAGATAAGTAGCTGTTAGTAAGTTATCGCATGATCCATTAGCCATTTTTGCGAGGGTTTGTGCAGTGGCAGGAGCGATAATCATTAGGTCGGCCCACAATCCCAGCTCTACATGGCTATTCCATACCCCTGACTGCTTATCAAAGAACTCTGCATAAATAGGGGAATCGGAAAGGGTTGCTAAACTCAGTGGCGTGACAAAATCTTTTGCAGCTTCGGTCATTATTACCCTTACCTCAGCACCATTTTTTCTGAGTAGCCTGATGAAGAATATTGATTTATAGGCAGCTATGCTCCCACATATCCCCAATAGAATTTTTTTGCCTGCTAGTTTGGACATCAATAGTTGGCACAAGTTTTATGTAGCGTAATTGCAGCTATTATTTAGCTCCTGGAGTTTCCCTGCTTCTATGCGCTACCTTGTTATTCATGAACTCATCAGTTGCAATAACCGTAGGATGAGGTAGTTTTTCATAGAATCTGCTGATTTCTATCTGTTCGCGATTCTCTGAGATCTCTTCAAGATTGTCGGTGGGTATGCGAAACTCTTCTAACTTGTCGGCAAGCTCACTCATCAATTCCGCATTGATTTGCTGAGCTCTCTTCGAAATAATATTCATAGACAAATAAATATTGCCTGAAATTGCTTGAATATCCTGAAGATTGCGGCTATGGCAACTAGGATTAAGATTTTGAACGTGTGGTTTGTTGTATCTGCTCATCTTGATTGATTTTGTTTAATTCGGTTTCGGTTGCTTCATAAATCTTTTCTGCTTCGCGAAGGTATTCACTTTGCGGGAATTGATTGATAAATTCCAAATAAGATTGGCTAGCGGTTTTTAATCGATCCGCCTTTTTTTCCTTAATACTATTATCAGCTAATAGATATTGAGATTTTAATATATGAAAGAGGATTTTTTCCTTGGATTTAGATTCAGGGAAATCATTCAGTACATTCAGCAAGGCAGTGGATGCTGCGCGGTATTCCCGCATATTATAATAGAGCATTGCTGCCTTCAAGGCTTTTTCCTCCATCTTGCCTCTAAGCTCATCCATCAAGCTGTTCACCTCAGGTATATAGCGACTAGTAGGGTAGGTGTTTGCAAAAAGTTGGAAACTCTCCAATGCCTTTTCTGTATTGCTCTGCTCTAAGCTACTTGTAGGGCTCAGCTTAAAATAGCTGTAGGACATCATAAATCTAGCATCTTCCGCGTATTCACTCCTAGGATAATACTCTAAGAAATTTTGAAAATAAAAAATGGCCAGCTGATAATCGCCAAGCCCAAAATGACAATAGGGATAATAATAATACAGTTTCTCCACATCCTTAGTGCCCTTATATACAGCCATCAATTCTTCAAAAAATGGAAGCGCCTTATCATATTCGCCCTTGTTGTATAATACCTTAGCTGCGTTGTACTTTTTATCATAGTCGCCTGACTTTAATATATGGGAATAGCTATTGCACCCCATGGATAGTACTAGGACAAAACTAATAAATAAGAAAATCGATTTTTTCATCGGGGTTGCAAAGATAATCGAATTAGCCGATAGTAACCTATATGAATATGCCTGCAAATGCAATAAAAAACGCTAATTCTTACCTATTATTTTCTAAAAATTAGGCTATTGTCCATATTTGGAGGGTGAAAACAGGAGATGATCGTCAATTTTATATAAATGCTACTAATGCCATTCTTAGCCCTTGTATTAATGAGGGCTCGCACGCTGATTCTGAAACACGATATTTTGGCGATGCCTAAAGGCCCGGGCTATTCGGGGCTGCGCTTGCGCTCCGGTACTGTGGTGGCGGGCTTTCGGCTCTATTCATTCCAAGCACTTGAAAGCCCGCCACCACAGC